>NZ_OY776574.1:0-170000 GCF_963675815.1 uncultured Desulfuromusa sp. | reverse complement strand
CGACGGTAACACGTCGTGGAGGACCGAACCCACTTAGGTTGAAAACTGAGGGGATGACCTGTGGATAGGAGTGAAAGGCTAATCAAACTCGGAGATAGCTGGTTCTCCCCGAAATATATTTAGGTATAGCCTCGTACGAATCGTACCGGAGGTAGAGCACTGAATGGGCTAGGGTCCTCACCAGGATACCAAACCTAATCAAACTCCGAATGCCGGTAACGTCTATACGGGAGTCAGACTGCGGGTGATAAGGTCCGTAGTCAAAAGGGAAACAACCCAGATCGCCAGCTAAGGTCCCTAAATCTGTGCTAAGTGGGAAAGGTTGTGGGAATGCACAAACAACCAGGAGGTTGGCTTAGAAGCAGCCACCCTTTAAAGAAAGCGTAATAGCTCACTGGTCGAGTGGGCCTGCGCCGAAAATGTAACGGGGCTCAAGCACAGTACCGAAGCTGCGGATTTGTATTTATACAAGTGGTAGGGGAGCATTGTAGCAACCGTTGAAGGTGTACCGTAAGGAGCGCTGGAGGAACTACAAGAGCTTATGCTGACATGAGTAGCGAAAATGTGGGTGAGAAACCCACACACCGTAAGCCCGAGGTTTCCTTTGTTAAGGTAATCTGCGAAGGGTTAGTCGGCCCCTAAGGCGAGGGCGAAAGCCGTAGTCGATGGGAAACAGGTTAATATTCCTGTACCTCTTTTAACTGCGATGGGGGGACGGAGAAGGGTAGACCATCCGGGTGTTGGATGTCCCGGTTTAAGCGAGTAGGCGGGGAAGGCAGGTAAATCCACTTTCCTATTAAAACGCCGAGACGTGATGACGAGAGCTTTAAGCTCATAAAGTGGTTAATCCCATGCTTCCAAGAAAAGCCTCTAAGCTTCAGGTTATAAGAGACCGTACCGAAAACCGACTCAGGTGGGCGGGCAGAAAATGCCAAGGTGATTGAGATAACTCTGGTTAAGGAACTCGGCAAAATAACACCGTAACTTCGGGAGAAGGTGTGCCTCCATTAGGTGATACGACTTGCTCGTGGAGCCGAAGGGGGTCGCAGAGAAATGGCGGTAGCGACTGTTTACTAAAAACACAGCACTCTGCAAACTCGTAAGAGGAAGTATAGGGTGTGACGCCTGCCCGGTGCCGGAAGGTTAAGGGGATGTGTTAGCGCAAGCGAAGCATTGAACCGAAGCCCCGGTAAACGGCGGCCGTAACTATAACGGTCCTAAGGTAGCGAAATTCCTTGTCGGGTAAGTTCCGACCTGCACGAATGGCGTAACGACTTCCGCACTGTCTCAACCAGAGACTCAGCGAAATTGAATTGGCGGTGAAGATGCCGTCTACCCGCGGCAAGACGGAAAGACCCCGTGAACCTTTACTATAGCTTGGCAGTGATATTCGGGACAGCATGTGTAGGATAGGTGGGAGACTTTGAAACTGGCACGCCAGTGTCGGTGGAGTCGCCCTTGAAATACCACCCTTGTTCTTCTGGATATCTAACCTAGACCCGTTATCCGGGTCGGGGACACTGCCTGGTGGGTAGTTTGACTGGGGCGGTCGCCTCCTAAATTGTAACGGAGGCGCGCGAAGGTTCCCTCAGGCTGATTGGAAACCAGCCGTAGAGTGCAAAGGCATAAGGGAGCTTGACTGCGAGACATACACGTCGAGCAGGTGCGAAAGCAGGTCTTAGTGATCCGGTGGTTCTGTATGGAAGGGCCATCGCTCAACGGATAAAAGGTACTCCGGGGATAACAGGCTTATCTCCCCCAAGAGTTCACATCGACGGGGAGGTTTGGCACCTCGATGTCGGCTCATCACATCCTGGGGCTGAAGTCGGTCCCAAGGGTTTGGCTGTTCGCCAATTAAAGTGGTACGCGAGCTGGGTTTAAAACGTCGTGAGACAGTTTGGTCCCTATCTGCCGTGGGCGTAGGAGATTTGAGAGGATCTGTTCCTAGTACGAGAGGACCGGAATGGACGAACCACTAGTGTTCCTGTTGTCACGCCAGTGGCATCGCAGGGTAGCTACGTTCGGAAAGGATAACCGCTGAAAGCATCTAAGCGGGAAGCCCACCTCAAGACAAGATCTCCCTGGGGGTTTACCCCCCTGAAGGTCCGTTGGAGACTACAACGTTGATAGGCCGGATGTGTAAGCACAGTAATGTGTTCAGCTTACCGGTACTAATTGACCGTGAGGCTTGACCATAAATAGTTTTTTGATAGGGAAGGGGGAGTTTATCTCCCCCGACCCCCTTAAAAGTTATCGCAAAGATAGTCAGTCATAAGCGATTAGAAAGCCATTTTTACGGTTTTCGGTGGCTATAGCGTAGGGGTCACACCTGTTCTCATCCCGAACACAGAAGTTAAGTCCTACCGCGCCGATGATACTGCATGGGAGACTATGTGGGAAAGTAGGTCGCTGCCGAAATTATTTAAAACCCCCCAGCATCAAATCGGTGCTGGGGGGTTTTGTTGTATTTATTGAAGATTTACCGAATTGATTTTATTTTGGTTCTATTTGATATTGTTTGATCTTTCTATGTAGATTTGATCGTTCCAGCCCGATTTCTTCAGCAGTTTTGGATACATTCCAGTTGTTTTCATTCAACTTATTTTCTAAAAATTGTTTTTCAAATACCTCTTTGGCTTCTCGATATGATGATGGTACATCAAGATTACTGAGATCGTGCTGCTTGTTTTGGGTATTTTTTTGATTGATTCCCAGTGGGAGGTCAGAGCTGTTAATGATTTTTCCTGGGGTCATGATGACCAACCTCTCAATCAAGTTTTTTAATTCCCTGACGTTTCCAGGCCAGTCGTAGCTTTTTAAAGCGTTCAAGGCTTCTTTAGAAATGACTTTTCTTTCCCGACTTTCTTTCCCGCAGAAAAAATGGAGAAAATGTTGGCAAAGACGTGGAATGTCATCTTTCCGGTCCCGTAAAGGTGGGACTTGAAATGGAAGGACATTTAAACGGAAAAAAAGATCTTCCCTGAATCCCCCAGACTTAATTTCTTCTTGCAGGTTCTTATTTGTCGCTGCAATAACTCGTACATCGACCTCTATGGTCCTGTTCCCCCCAACACGATCAAACTTGTGTTCCTGTAGAATGCGCAATATTTTTGCTTGAGTTTTCAAGCTCATATCACCTATTTCATCGAGAAAAAGAGTTCCTCCGTTGGCTTGGTCAAATTTACCCCTGCGGGCTGCAGTTGCTCCGGTAAAGGCACCTTTTTCATGGCCAAATAATTCAGACTCAATCAGTTCTTCTGGAATTGCTGCACAATTGATTTCAATAAAAGGTTTATCTGCACGAGTAGATTGTTGGTGAATTGCCCTGGCTACGAGTTCTTTACCTGTACCATTTTCACCATTGATTAAAACCCATCCTGAGCTCGGTGCTGCCATTTTGATTTGTTGCTTGAGTTGATCAATGGCAGCGCTGTTTCCAATCATCTGATAATCATGACCGATTTTTTCTTTAAGCGCTTTATTTTCGGCAACCAGCTGCCCGATTTTCATAGCATTCTGAATTGACAGCAATACTTTTTCCAGCGAAAGGGGTTTTTCAATGAAGTCGTAGGCTCCAAGACGAGTTGCTTTAACTGCAGTTTCAATTGATCCATGACCACTCATCATGACAACCAATTGTTGTGGCCTCAGTTGTTTTATTTTTTTTAATGTCTCCATTCCATCTATCCCAGGCATCCAAATATCGAGCAATACCAGATCTGGATCTTCTGCCTGGATGATATTTAAACATTCTTCTCCTGTTGCCGCGAAAGAAGTCCTAAACCCTTCGTCCTCCAAGATCCCTTCCAAGCTTAATCGGATATTATCTTCATCATCAACAATGAGTATGCTTTTCATAAGCCAAATCCTTATCGTAAATTTGTGGCAGGGAGTTCAATAATGAACACTGAGCCCTTTGGACTGTTATCCTTAACACGAATATAGCCATTATGGTCGGCAATAATTGTGGCAACTATTGCTAACCCCAGTCCGGTTCCTGTTTTTTTAGTTGAAAAATAGGGCTCAAATAATCTGGTTTTGTCTTCTGTCGAAATGCCACAGCCGGAATCGGCAATTGTTAAAGTTATTATCTGAAGATCACGGTTGTAAAGTGATTCAAGACGAATGGTTCCAATATCTTCAATAGCTGCAATTGAATTTTCAAATAAATTAATTATGACCCGTTTAATCTGTTCTCGATCAAACATTGTATTTGGTAAATCAGGTTCTAAAGAGGCTTGAAACGTTACTTGCTTATGTGCCTCACGGTATAAAGCTAAACACTCATTGATCACTTCATTGAGGTTGTTTTCATTCGGTTTTGTGGCAGGCATACGGGCAAAGTTAGAAAACTCATTGACGAGATTTTTTAACTCATCAACCTGATCACTAATCATTCTGGTACAATCATCGAAGACATGGTCATTGTCGGCAAAGTTCTTCAAATAGCGCCGACGAAGACGCTGCGCTGAGAGTTGAATTGGAGTTAATGGGTTCTTAATTTCATGGGCTATTCTTCGAGCGACTTCCCTCCAAGCTGCCATCCGCTGCGCTTTGAATAGTTGGGTCAGGTCATCAAAAACAACAACAGTGCCGAGAAAGTTATTTTGCTTATCGCGTAATGTTGTCAGGTTCAGTAGCAGCGTGTACTTATCATCACCTATGGGCACGGTGATTTGCTGACGGACTGTTCCGCGCTCTGAGTAGAATAGATCTTTTAATAATTCCATTATTTGGGGCATATAGCTATTGGGAATGACGTCACGAAAATCTTTTCCTAGCATTTTTTCGGCGTTAAAATGCAGCAGGTTTTCCGCCGATTTATTAATCGTGGTAAGACGTCCGTATCGATCAATGGAAATAACGCCTGCAGTCACATTGGCAAGAATGATTTCCGTGTAGTCTCTTCGCCGATCAAGTTCTATATTTGATTTTTGCAGCTCCTGATTAGCTGATGTGACTTCAATGCGACCCTGACGCAGATCGTCCGTCATTTTGTTAAAAGCGTTAACCAAGGTCCCTATTTCGTCAGTACTGCGTGTGTTCAGCTGGATATCCAGGTCTCCGGAGGCAACTTTGGATGTTGCTTCTGCGAGTTCTTGAATCGGTACGGTTATGCCTCGAGCAAGGTGAAACCCAAACCAGGTAGCAAGAAAGATAATAATCAGGGCGATGAGCAGAAGGACTATGACATAGCTCTGTTGGATTTGCCCCTTTATTGATCTTGTTAATTTGTATTGGTCAACAGAAGTTGCTATTTCTTTCATTTTGTTGATCAGGGAATAGGGAACATAGTAATTGACAACGACAACGCCAACAATATCTTTTGAGTTCCAATTGGACTGAACTGGAACAATTCCACGAATTAAATCAGCTTTGCCGACAGGGCTGATTTGTGAGAAGCGAATTCCCTGAAGCCCCTCCTGTACGGGATCAGAGCTCGCGGTTGTAATCTCAATGATAGGGAGCTTTGGATTGGCGACACGAACTAATTCTTCCTTCGTTGAAGAGAAAACTTCAACGATCCCAAGGTTATATTCTTCCTGCTTTTCCTTAATGAGTTGTTTGAGTTGAGGGAGGTTTTCTTCATTTAGAAACTTACCTTCTTTGATGCGACTACTTAATTGATCCGCATAATAGAGGGCATTGGCTTCAGAATTGCGATAGTACGTTTGTGCAACATCCAAAGATTCATCCAGGGCTTTTTCTACTTGAGTATTAAACCAGTTATCAATACTGCTGCTAATGAAGCCTGCCGATACGAAAAATAACAACATTGTCGGAATAAGAGAGAGGGCAATAAATGCTCCAACAAGTTTACTACGAAGCTTAGCCCCAGGAACTCCACGGCGTCGTTCTATGATAAGCTTGAAGATATTGCGAAAAATAAGAAAAAGAAAAAGAAGAACAAGAAGAATGTTCAGATTGATAACGGCAAGAGCAATAATGCTATTGCTGATTGGAAGTTGAGACGTCAACTCAACGAGTCGATTCTCCAGCTGAGGAATAAGCAACAACAGTAGTAGCGCAAAAAATATGAGGATCCATTCCCTGCGTTTACGTTTGTGGTTTGGTAATTTCTTTGTCTGTGGCTCTGCTGATTCAGCTGTCATGTTCTATCCCTAGAAACACTTTCCATAGAAACTATTTATTCTATTGAATGCATCGAAACAAAACAAGCATGTTAGGCAGATCAATAATATTTTATCTGATTTTGTACCCTCGAAGAGAGGTTTTAAAAAAACAGGCACCAGCTTTGTTCAGCCAAGTGCCTGTTCGTATTCTGGAGCCACCCGCCGGAATCGAACCGGCGACCTGATCATTACGAGTGAACTGCTCTACCAACTGAGCTAGGGCGGCAATGAGGCTTGATCTTTTACCTCAATTTGAAGGTTGAGTCAATCCTCATCGCTACACTTCTTTGCCGTTTCTTGCCTCTTCAACATGGCTATTGACAGAAAATCTCGATTCGATTTATGTTGATAAATAAGAACCTTTCTTATTTGAGTGGATATTAAAAAACTATGGATTTTTTGTTATCAAAACGCCTGGATGTTTTTACGAAAGTCTGTAGGGAAAGAAATCTTCGTTTGACACCTCAACGGTTGGAGATTTTTAAAAAAATAGCACAGGCTACTGACCATCCGACAGCAGAAAAATTGCACCAGCGTCTGATAGAGGGGATGCCGACTTTGTCTCTTGATACGGTGTATCGAACCCTTGGAACATTTTTGGATATTGGCTTAATCAGTAAGGTGGATACGATCGAAAGCCAGGCTCGTTTTGAAGTATCTGAGTTTCAACATCATCATTTGATTTGTGAACAATGTCATAAAATTATAGATTTTGAGTGGTGGCAAGTTGATGAACTGGAACTCCCGGATCAAGTTCAATCTCTGGGGAATTTTAAACGTAAAAAAGTCGTCGTTTATGGAATTTGTCAGGACTGTTTAAAGTAGAGGCTATTTTTTTTGATAACATTTAGGAATAATTACTAGGTAAGATAACAAACTAATATATTTTGGTATAATGCCTGAACACTACTCATAAAAGATCTTAAACCCATAAAGCTGTAGGAGGAAAAATTATGAGTCAGAATGGACAGTGTCCGGTAACGGGAAAAGCTGGCAGACAGGTGGCTGGTGGTGGCACAACTAATCGCGACTGGTGGCCGAATCAGCTGAATCTCAATATTTTACATCAACATTCACAGCTTTCCACTCCCATGGAGGAGGGGTTCAATTATGCAGAGGAGTTCAAAAGACTTGATCTTCATGCTGTTAAAGACGATCTTTATGCGCTGATGACGGATTCGCAGGATTGGTGGCCTGCTGACTATGGTCACTATGGTGGTTTTTTTATCCGCATGGCATGGCATAGTGCTGGAACATACCGCATGGGAGATGGCCGTGGTGGTGCAGGGACCGGCAATCAGCGTTTCGCACCGCTTAACAGCTGGCCAGACAATGTGAACCTCGACAAGGCGCGTCGTCTCCTTTGGCCAATCAAGCAGAAATACGGGAAGAAAATTTCCTGGGCCGACTTGATGATTCTTGCCGGTAACTGTGCTTTGGAGTCGATGGGTTTTAAAACCTTTGGTTTTGCAGGGGGACGTGCGGATATCTGGGAACCGGAGGAGGATATTTACTGGGGATCCGAAGATGAATGGCTGGCAACGAGTGATAAGCCTCAAAGCCGTTACAGTGGTGAACGTGACCTAGAAAATCCCTTGGCTGCTGTGCAAATGGGCCTGATCTACGTCAACCCGGAAGGTCCTGATGGTAACCCGGATCCCGTGGCGTCGGGCATTGACGTTCGTGAGACCTTTGCTCGTATGGCGATGAATGATGAAGAAACAGTCGCTCTCGTCGCAGGTGGACACACGTTCGGCAAATGCCATGGTGCCGGAGATGCTGCTCATGTGGGTCCGGACCCGGAAGCTGCTGGCATTGAAGGACAGGGCCTTGGCTGGAAGAGTCGTTTTGGTCGGGGCAACGGTGGTGATACCATCAGTAGCGGTATCGAAGGTGCCTGGAAGCCAAACCCAACGAATTGGGATATGGGATACCTGAAAGTTCTGTTCAAATATGAGTGGGAACTGGTTAAAAGCCCGGCCGGTGCACAGCAATGGTTAGCCAAAGATGTCGACGCTGAGGATATGGTGGTTGATGCACATGATCCTTCAAAAATGCATCGGCCAATGATGACGACCGCCGACCTTTCGTTGCGCTACGATCCGGCTTATGAGCCGATTGCAAGACGTTATCTGAAAAATCCGGATGAATTTGCTGACGCTTTCGCACGAGCCTGGTTCAAACTGACCCATCGCGATATGGGGCCGCGCTCACGCTATTTAGGTCCTGAAGTGCCCAATGAAGAGCTGATCTGGCAGGACCCGGTTCCAGCGGTTGGTCATGAGTTAATTTCCCATGGACATATTGCATCTCTCAAAGCTAAAATTCTTGATTCGGGTTTGTCGGTTTCTCAGCTGGTCACGACGGCCTGGGCTTCTGCTTCGACTTTCCGCGGTTCCGACATGCGCGGCGGTGCAAACGGTGCACGCATCCGGTTGGTTCCACAGAAGGACTGGGACGTTAATCAGCCACAGCAGTTGGCAAAGGTTTTAACAATCTTAGAGGGAATCCAGAAGGAATTTAACGCCACTCAGTCCGGTGGCAAACAAGTTTCGCTTGCCGATCTGATTGTTCTGGGTGGTTGTGCAGGTATCGAGCAGGCAGCAAAGAATGCCGGTCACATTGTGAACGTGCCCTTCGTCCCGGGACGAACGGATGCAACACAAGAGCAAACCGATGTGGATTCGTTCAGCGTTCTGGAACCAGTAGCAGACGGATTCCGGAATTATCAAAAAGCCAGATACTCGGTAAAGGCTGAGGAGTTACTGATTGATCGGGCGCAATTGCTGACACTGACTGCCCCGGAGATGACGGTGCTGATTGGTGGTTTGCGCGTTTTGAATGTTAATTTTGGTCAGTCATCATATGGTGTCTTTACCAGGCGACCGGAAGCTCTGACAAATGACTTCTTTGTCAACCTGCTCGATATGTCTACAGTCTGGAAGCCGACGGCAACCGACGAAGAACTGTTCGAAGGCCGGGATCGTAACAGTAGCGAACATCTGTGGACTGGAACCCGGATTGACTTGGTTTTTGGCTCGAATTCTCAACTCAGGGCAATTTCTGAGGTTTATGCTTGTGCCGATTCTCAGGAGAAGTTTTTGATTGATTTTATCGCTGCGTGGGATAAAGTTATGAGTCTTGACCGGTTCGACCTTTCCTGATTAAAGTCGAGTCGCTTGGTGTTGCCGAGCTCGTGAGTGCTCTTATGAGGGGGCTAATGGCAATAGATATTGACATCATTGAAATAAAAGGTTACTTCAAATACATAAAGAAACCGTAGAATCAATAGCCGTTCCTTTTTCAGGGGGCGGCTATTCACATGTTCGTGAACCATTCAAAGGAGGAAGATCATGGCAAGTATCAAGGGAACAGAAACAGAGAAAAATTTATTGAAATCTTTTGCGGGCGAATCTCAGGCGCGAACTCGTTATACTTATTTTGCAAGCATTGCAAAAAAAGAGGGTTATGTGCAGATCGCTGACATTTTTGAAGAAACGGCCAATCAAGAAAAAGAACATGCAAAGCGCTTTTTTAAATTTCTCGAAGGTGGTGATCTGGAAATTACAGCAATGTATCCTGCCGGCAAGATGGGGACTACAGTTGAAAATCTCCTGGAATCTGCAACCGGAGAGCATGAAGAGCATTCTGATCTTTATCCTGCTTTTGCGGCAGTAGCCAGAGAAGAAGGCTTCCCGGAGATCGCAGCTGCCTGGAATGCTATTTCCGTTTCAGAGAAACAGCATGAGAAACGGTTCCGTGATCTGCTGGCAAATATTGAATCCGACCAAGTCTTCAAACGTGAGCAAGAAGTAACATGGCGCTGTAGAAATTGTGGCTATATCTACACAGGGATGGAGGCACCAGAACTTTGTCCCGCTTGTATCCACCCCAAAGCTCATTTTGAGTTGCTTGGTGAAAATTGGTAGAGGTTTTTCCTGCCCCTGAATCCAAAGGTCCTTCAACATGAATTGAGGGGCCTTTTTTGTCTTTCGATTTTTATTGAACCGTACAAATCCTCCAGATTTTGATTTATAGATTGATGATATGTCAGATGCAGGCATTTATTGACATTGAAAATATTTAATTTATAATTCCTTTTATTATTTTAAAAAAATTGTTGCTGCAGGTACTCAATTGTCTAAGCGATTATTCCATAATTTATCCCTGCAAGGGAAACTGACTTTTATCATGACTTTGACGAGTTGCTTCGTGATTTTTTTAACTCTTGTAACCACCATTATTTTTCAGCGGATGATATTGCGTAGTGAGATTCTTCAGGAAGCTCAGGTTTTAGGTCGGAGTATAAGTGAAAAATGCGCTGTAGAAATGATAGATCATGATCAGAAGGCGACAATTCTGATACTTGAATCTTTAGCCGTAGCTCATCATGTTATCAACGCTCGGTTATTTGATCAGCAACAACACATTTTTGCCGAATATAGCCGTCATCAGGCTCGTGATTCTGAGACTGATGACATCAATGTTGACGCACTATTAAGGCAGGGGCATATTTTTTTTCAAAACCATTTAGATGTTATTGAGCCGGTTGTTTTTGAGGAGGAGGTTCTTGGTCAATTATTGCTAAGAATTGATCTTGCAAAGGTCAATGGCATGTTGATCCGCTACATTTATATTGGCATGGCGGTTTTTGCCGTATATTCGTTATTGGCATTTTTAATGGCGAGTCGTTTACAGAAACTTATCTTTGTGCCGATTAAGTCTTTACTCCAACACATAGAGAGGGTTTCCCGTAACAAAAATTATACCCTCCGGGTTCAAAAGACCAGTCACGATGAGCTGGGGGGGCTTTTTGACGGTTTCAACGAAATGTTGGCTGAAATAGAATTTCGTGATCAGGAATTACGGGATAGTGAAGCGAACTTAGAGTATCTGGTCAATCATGACTCTCTTACTAAGGTTGCAAACCGTTTGCTGTTTAATGATCGACTGGAACATGCTCTGGCACGCGCAAAAAGAGTAAAATCTCGGTTGGCAATTCTTTTTATTGATTTAGATCGTTTTAAAATTATTAATGATTCGCTGGGGCACGATACTGGTGATCAAGTTCTTTGCGTGCTTGCAGAGCGGTTAGGTCATCTGGTCAGAGACGCTGACACTCTGGCCCGCAATGGGGGGAATCAGTTTGTCATTATCCTTGATCAGGTTAAAAGATCCAGTGATGTCGGTCGTTATGCCCAAAAGCTCTCTAGAGAAATTTCTAAACCCTTTGAGGTTTCAGGCCAAAACTTGCATGTTACTGCCAGTATCGGTGTCAGTTTGTATCCAGAAAACGGAGATGATGTTGATAGCCTGATGAAGGCTGCCGATACGGCGATGTGTCAGGGGAAGGAGAAAGGGGGGAATAGCTATCAATTTTATTCGGCAGAGATGAATATTGATTCCTGTAAATCTCTGTTGCTGGAAAATCAGCTTCGTGAAGCTTTGCAGGAAAAGCAACTGTTGCTTTTTTATCAACCGCAGTATGAATTGCGAACAGGTCAATTAATTGGGTTCGAAGCTCTGATTCGTTGGCAACACCCTGATTTGGGGCTTGTTTCTCCTCTCGACTTCATACCAATGGCGGAAGACAGCGGTTTAATTGTCCCTATTGGCGAGTGGGTTTTATATACTGCCTGCAAGCAGATGAAGTCTATACAAGACCGGTGGAAACTACCACTGGGTATGGCCATAAATCTTTCACCGCGGCAGTTTCTCCATTCCTCATTGGTTCAAACTGTTGCTGAAGTTCTTTATCGAACGAAACTGAAGCCCCGTTTCCTTGAACTTGAAATTACTGAAAGTATGGTCATGGGGAATATTGAACAATCGATCGGTAAAATGAATGAGTTTAAAAAGATGGGTGTTCAGCTAGCGATTGATGATTTTGGTACCGGGTATTCTTCGCTCGAATATCTGAAAAAATTTCCAATTTCCAAATTGAAAATCGATCAATCTTTCGTCCGAGAACTGGGGCATGATGTTAATGACACAGCGATTGTCAATTCAGTTATCGCTCTTGGTAAAAGCATGAATCTGGAAGTTATCGCAGAAGGAATTGAAACGGTTGAGCAGCTGGATCTTCTGCGGCAAGAAGGTTGCGATCAGGGACAAGGATATCTGTTCAGTCAGCCTTTGCCTGTTGAAGCTCTGCCGGCTCTCCTTGATTCTGCGTTTATTGATAAACCATAAGATTTTACCCTGATGAAACAAAAATAAAAACGTAACCAGTCTCTTCTGTCGCTATCTTTTTCCAAAAAAAGATCCCAGAACTCCGCGAATGATTTGTCGGCCCAGTTGACTTCCGATAGATCTGGCTGCACTTTTTACCATGGCTTCTGCAACACTTTGCCGTTTACGTCCCACACTCCTCTGCTGTGACCTCTCAGCCTTCTGTCGCTTCTTTTCTGCTGCCTGCCGCTCTAACTCAGCTTGCTGTTCTTGGGCCGCTTCCGCTGCTTTTTGTTTTAATAATTCATAAGCTGATTCACGATCAACCGGTTGATTATAGCGATTGCCGATCGGGGACCGTTGCATCAAGGTTTGACGGGTTTCCTGACTGATGGGTCCAATTTGGCTCTCTGGTGGAGAAATCAGAACGCGTTCAACCGGAGTCGGTGCCCCTTTGTTATCCAGTATGGAAATCAATGCTTCCCCGGTTCCCAGTTGTGTCACTATTTCCTGTGTATCAAACTCAGGGTTAGCTCGGAATGAGTCAGCCACAGCCTTTATGGTCTTACGATCTTTTGCTGTGAAGGCTCTTAGTGCATGCTCAATTTTCATGCCGAGCTGACCAAGAATATCTTCGGGAATGTCCAAGGGACTTTGGGTGACAAAATAGATACCGATCCCCTTAGAGCGAATGAGGCGAACCACCTGCTCGACTTTGTTCAGAAGGCTCTTGGGGGCATCATTAAACAGAAGGTGAGCTTCATCGAAAAATAGCACCAGTTTGGGGCGGTCAGCATCACCGACTTCTGGGAGTTGCTCAAAGAGTTCAGCTAATAACCAGAGAAGAAAGGCGGCATAGACTCGAGGTGAACGATGAATCAAGGTGCTTGCATCCAGCAGGCTGATGACGCCACGACCAGAAAAATCACAATGCATGAGATCCTTGAGCTGTAAAGCAGGCTCACCGAAAAACTGATCTGCGCCTTGCTCTTCCAGAATCAGTAAACGGCGCTGAATGGCACCAATACTTGCAGAGGAAATATTTCCGTATTCGTTGCGAAGCTGACGAGCATTTTCTCCCATCCACAGGAGTAATGACCGCAGATCTTTGAGATCCAGCAATAGCATTCCTTCATCATCAGCTATTTCAAATGCCGCATAGATAACACCACTCTGGGTTTCGTTGAGTTCGAGAAGGTTTGCCAGCAGAAGAGGCCCCATCTCAGAGATGGTTGTCCGGACAGGATGACCCTGATCATTATCAATACTCCAGAATAGAGTCGGACAAGGTTGTTGGTGGTAATCAGGCAAGGGAATATGTGCCAGCCTTTCATCAATTTTTGGATGGCTTTGCCCTGCGGCAGCAAGACCGGACAAATCTCCTTTGATATCAGCGGCAAAAACGGGAATACCCAGTTTCGAAAAACCCTCAGCAAGAACTTGCAGGGTTACTGTTTTACCCGTTCCCGTGGCACCGGCAATTAAACCATGGCGATTACTCATTTTGCCTAGTTGTTGGATTAATTGCCCGCGGCTTGCACCAAGATTTAAAACAGGGGTCGACATAGCTTTCTCCTGGCGAATGTTCAGTGTAAAATGATTTTGAACAGGTATAGCAACAATCAGATAATTTGTTGTTTCAGACGTAAAAACTCTTCTCGCGTGATCAGCCCATCATCCAGCATCCGGTTAAGTTTCGTCAGTTCCTCGATCTGGTTTGAATCTGCGGATTCGAGTTGTTTGACTTCCGGTTCATTGGATGCCTCAATGAGTTGAATGTTATCATCTTTGTGCCCCAGTTTCATCGTCGCCATTCCCCCCATCAAGCTGATTTCCAGAGTGCGATCGTTGAATGCCGGATTTGACATCAGATCATTGAGTTTTTGTTTATGGGCTTTAAAATAGTGATAAAAATAATAAGCTGATGCTCCAATCAGGGTAAGACCGGCAAGGATAATCAACCAGCGGAAGTCATAAATCCCTTTTATCACAACAACAGTTATTCCCAGTCCGATGATCAGCAGGACATGCAGCAGCAGAACCAGGTAACCAAAAATGACGCCATTAAAAATACTCTTATTTTGTTCGTCGTTGAGTTTCATTCTGTTATGCTTTTCCGAGTTAAAGTTATCTATGGATGAAAGATACCACAGCTGTTGGAAATGATAAAACATATCTGTGTGAACAGGGAGGTTTGAATTTAAATGAATATTCTGGGCATAGATGTCGGTGGCAGCTGTATTAAAGGGGCTATTGTTAACACGACTACCGGTCGACTATGTTCGCGCCGGATGGAGATTGCGACCCCCCAACCTGCAACACCCCAGTTGGTCGGCGAGGCTGTTTCCAAGCTGGTAAAAAAGTGTGACTGGAATGGTCCTATCGGGTGCGGGGTCCCTGCTGTGATTCAAAACGGTGTGGCAAAGACCGCTGCCAATATTGATGTGAGTTGGATTGGCACAGATGTGCAACGATTACTGCAAGAGAAAACCGGGTGTTTTTGTGCTGTGGTCAATGATGCTGATGCTGCTGGTCTTGCAGAAATGAGATTTGGAGCAGGCCGGGGGGAGGATGGCGCGGTCCTGATTTTAACTCTGGGAACTGGGATCGGATCAGCACTTTTTTCTCAGGGTCAGCTGTTTCCAAATTTGGAGTTTGGTGCTTTACCGCTATACGGAGCTCCTGCTGAACATTATGCCTCTGCTGCGGTGCGAACCGCGCAAAAGTTGAATTGGCAAGAATGGGCGGGTCGATTAAATGAGTTTTTCCATCTCGCTGAAAGACTGATTTCCCCTGAGTTGATCATCATTGGTGGTGGAGTGAGCAGCAAGAGCCAAGAGTTTTTTCCATTTCTGCAAACGACAGCAAAATTACTCCCGGCTCGATCAGAGAACCAGGCCGGGAGCATCGGTGCTGCATGCTATGCCGCACTGAACTGTGACGATAAGGGATAATTTCTAGTGTAACGTTTCTTGCAGATACCCGAGGAAGCGTGCCCAGGATTTTTCGTCGGCATCCTTACGGTAGCGGTCCGAGCCAAACACACTGAAGGCATGGGGAGCGCCACTATAGGTGATCATTTCATGTTTGACTTGATATTGTTCCAGTTCCTTTGCCAGCCCGGCAAAATTATCCATTGTGACCGAGGTGTCTGCTGACCCATGCAGGATCAGGAGCTGTCCTTTTGTTTGTGCATGATCCTGCCCCGTTGGCGTTGTCAGCCCACCGTGAAAAGTCACAAATCCCTTGAGGTCTTTACCCGACCTGGCGAATTCAAGAACCACAGTGCCGCCGAAGCAATAGCCCATTGCGATCGCATTTGTGATATTGCCCCCCTGAGACTCAGCGGCAGTAAAAGCTCCTTCGAGAAGAGTCCGCATCCGGGCTCTGTCGCCATAAAGGGCTCCGGTTAATTTTTTTTTGTCCGCAGTACTCGTTGGCCGAATCCCTTTGCCGAACATATCTGCCGCAAAAACAGCATATCCCTGCTCTGCAAGCATCTGGGCCCGCTTGATTTCATAGTCGGTCAGGCCATCCCAGTCATGAATCATAAATACCAGAGGAGCCTTTTTTTGCGGACTGATATAATACCCTTCGAATTCTTCCCCATTAACAGAGTAACTTATCTTGTGTCCCTGAGCGCAGACTGTTGTTGCAAAAGACAGTACAATGAGAGTGATCATCAGCTTTTTCATGTTAATTCTCCTATCACCAAAGGCTACTATTTTGGTTAACTTTACCATTGTTTCTTCTCAACTTAAAGAGGGGCATCAGGTTAAACTTCAGGTTATTTTGTCAGGAGATCTTCTGGATTGAACTGTTGAATATGTTTGTACATTTTTTGAAGGCTGTTTGTAGGTATAATACAAAAAGAGTGGAGACCAAAGGATCTCCACTCTTTTGTGTTTCTGTTTAACCGACTTGTTTCTGTTTATTCAGTTGCTCCACAGGCAACTTCCACCCGGCGATTCATAGAGCGACCTTCATTCGTTGCATTGTCAGCTATAGGCTGGGTTTCACCAAAGCCCTTCACTTCAAGTCGTGAAGCCGAAATATCAAACTTGTCGACCAATGCTTTCACGACCGCTGCGGCACGGCGCTCAGAGAGCTTTTGGTTGTATGCCGCTGCTCCCTGGCTGTCAGTGTGTCCCAAGACCAAGACTTTGTTCCCGGGATAGTCATTGATGCATTGCGCTGCCCTGGCAATTTCTCCAAGGTACTGATCAGAAACAGTGTTGCTGTCATGGCCAAAATTGATTTTTAATGTCAGTTTTGTCGGGCAACCCGTTGCGTCCACAGAGACTCCCGACGGGGTTCCCGGACATTTGTCCAGATAATCAAAGACTCCGTCACCGTCGCTGTCAAGAGGGCAGCCGACTTTGTCAACCGGAGCACCTTTGGGGGTGCCGGGACATTGATCTTGAGCATCGATGACACCGTCTCCATCACTGTCACGCGGTGGAACGACAACGGGTTTGGGGGCAGGTTTGGGAGCTGGTTTCGGGGCCGCTTTGGTCAGGAATACCTGATTGATGAAACTTGCCATGCTGGTGTCATCAGCCAGAGCGGCATCAGTGGTAGCAAAGCCACACTGACCCGCTTCAGCAATTTTATTCATGACGTCCTGCCCGGAACCATTTCTTTCGTTTCCTATGGCGATGGTGTAAATGCAGAGGTTATCACCCAACATACTTTTCAGCTCTTTTGCTGCTGCCGGTGCATCGTCCATATCCAATCCGTCACTGACAACGATCACAGCCGATGATCCTGCTGCTGATTTAAGGTCACTTCCAGCTGACTGCAGGGCTGTTGCCATGGGAGTTTCTCCGCCCACATACTTGATTTTGCCCAGGCCCTCGTGGAAGTCGGATTTATTGTAATCACTCATCCCGTAGAGCATGTCAGTTGGGTTCTCTGACTGATAGCTGCTGTGCCCGAGACTGCGTAATCCACTGTTGTAGTTCAAGTCTGTTGGAATGCCCTGATTTATTCGTTTTACAAGTTCCCGAGCAACCAGAAAATCATTCTGTCCGTTTTCATCCATACTTAAAGAAGAATCAAGAATGACTTGAAAATTATTGACTTTTGGAACGTATTTTCCTCCTACAGTTGTAGAACTGCCCGAATCAAGCGCTTTAAGCGGTGGCTGCATTGTTGGTGCACAGCCGGCGACCAGAGCAACAAGGGCGAATAAAATAAAAAAATGTTGTACGTGTTTCATGTAGAAATCCTCTCCTGTTATTTGCGTTATGGTCCCCCTTAATGAGGACTATGGAATTGTATCACTTAAAGATGACTAGTCAAGTAATGATAATATGAATAAATCGATAAACTGATTCAGCAGGGATAACTCTGATAATCATGAACCCATGAAGGTTCTGGAGATTTCTGATGATTATATCTGACCTTGGTGCTGCTTTGGTTCCGTGCCCATCGGACAATTAGATCGGGAATTTTTCAATCAGCTTTTCCAGATAGCGCGATCTTAGCTGCTTGCCGGCCATTGCCTGTTTAATGGGTGGCAAGCGTAAGATGGCCCCCAATAGCGCGGCTAGAGCACGATGACTGAACAAAGCTTGATTGTCAAAAATCAGGTTTTGAAGTTGACCTCGTTCAATCGCCATGACAACGGCTCTGTGAACACCGTTAAGTGGAGTCAGAACCCGTTCCGGGCGAGGCTTGAGGGCGATCGTTTTTTCCGGGCAGACACGCACGCAGAGTCCACAACCTAGACAGCGATCTTCTATCAGGGTGGCTTGTTTGAGGAATGGCTTTTTCGGATCATTGGCAGAACAAAGGGCAATGGCCTCGACCGGACAGACATTGACGCATTTGCCGCACCCGCTACAATCCTGCTGATGAATCTCAGGAATAAAATTGGTTGTATGGACGGGGTTCAAAATGGTGAACCGGCGAGCAGCAATCATTGCTTCACAGCAGCATCCACAACAATTACAGATAAAATTGACTTCTTGGCGGACATTTTCTCCAAACTGGACTAAATTATGCTCATATGCTTGTTGCAGCAGATCAAGACACTCATTTGCATCGATCAATCTGGCGTGACCATGCTTGGTCAGCGAGGCAGCAGAGGTGTTAAAGGTCATGCAGATATCCATTGGTGCGTCGCAGGCTTTGCCGACATGGTACATTTTGTGTCTGCAATAACAGGTTCCAACGCCAATGTGGGAAGCGCTTTTAATAACTTCAGTCGCACGCTCATAATCAAGGACATGAAGAGCATCGTCATTTGACAGGACCGGTTCGTGAACAAAGGTTCGTCCCAGTTGGGTTTCTCCACGCGCCATCAGTTCCCGGATAAAATCTTCTTCAACATTCATATATTGGTAGAAAAGTTCACTGAGAACTTTCTGGTCAATATCACCTCGGGTTCGCATCAGAGAGAATTCAAAAAATCCAGCCATTGGTGGCGGTAAAATGTAGATGGATTCACCATCTCGATCCAGATCGACCAAGATGGCTCTGCTTGCCAATTCTTCAAGAACATTACGGGCCTCAGCCAGGGTGATTTTCCATATCTGGCTGGCTTTTTGAGCATTGAAGGGTTTGATGGGCAACTGTGCGACCAGTTCAGCTTCTTTTTCGCTAAACAGAATGGCCAGGATTTTGTAGAGCAATTGTGATGGTGGTGCTCCTTGGGGATAACGATTGAGCCGGTCACTCAGTCGGGTATAGCTGGATTTCAAAGTGTGGTGAGCCATGAGATCACCTCGATGTTTAAGTGTCAACGGTTGGCAGATAGCGAATCACAGGTTGAATTTTAAAGGCAGTTCTTTCCGTCAGCCAGCAACCTGTCAAATGTTATCAATGATCGTGCTGTTTTTGCAATTGGGAATGCTCAAATCGTCATTTTCAACGTACCTTTCAGCAATATGACGAAATTCATTTTTTAAATCGATAAAAGCGTCAATAATCATGGGGTCAAAGTGTTTACCGCGCTCAGCAATAATCATTTTTTCAGCATCATCAAAAAATATTGGCTCTTTATAACATCTGCGACTTATCAGTGCGTCATAAACGTCAGCCAGAGCCATCATCCGTCCTTCAAGTGGGATATCTGTTCCACACAGGCCGAGAGGGTACCCGCTGCCATCCCATTTTTCATGATGACTGTATGTCATATTTGAAGCGATTGTCAGAAATTCATTGGTTTTATTATAGTTATTGATAGCGTTTTCAATAATCGTTCGTCCTATTTCTACATGGCTCTGCATAATTGTGACTTCATGAGCGTTAAGCCTTGCCGGTTTTTTTAGGATTGCATCGGGAATCCCCACCTTGCCGATATCATGAAGAGGGGCCGCTCGAAACAGCAGCTCAATAAAATGAGGTCCCAGTTTCTTTTCGTTAAAGTGATTATGCTTCTGCAGATAGGTCGCAAGGATCTTGATGTACTCTTTCGTACGGATAATATGTACTCCTGTTTCAACATCCCGGCTTTCAGCGACCATTGTCATACTATCGATAGTGGCTGAGTGGGCCTCACCGAGATCTTCGAGAAACCTTTTGCGCTCGATGTAATGAAGTATGGCAAAAAACAGGGAAAAAATGGAAAACATGAATAAAAACGGTGTCAGAAAGAATCCAGGTGAAATATAGACTCCTCTGCTAAGAGCGAACCAGGCGGCTAATATGGATATGAGTGTTGCGCCGAGGAAAACAACCCATGAAGTAAGGTATTTGCGTTCAAAGACAAAATAAACCACCGTCAGGGACAGTAAAAAAGACAATAAAAAAGCAATATTTTTAGAATAGTCCGGTTGGTAGAGACCCCGCCCGTTAATGATATTTTCCAACAGTGCCGCATGGACAAAAACCCCAGGAATAATGGCTCCGGCGGATGTAATATATTGATCGTACAGGCCCGCTGCAGACGCTCCAATAAGGACCATTTTACCGGTAAACAGGTTGTCGGGAGTATGGCCGGAAAGAATATGTGACACAGGGATTCGAGTAAAAAATTCCTTGGGGTAAAGGGGGTTTAATACTTCTCCACGCCGGTTCATTGGAATCGTCTTGTCAGTGAAAGAAAGTCTAAGTGGAGACCATCTGTTCGTCGGTTGGTTCATTTTTATGTGTGAATCTACTTGTGACAACATTGCCAGACTCAGGCTCGGAACTCCTTGTCCCTTATAGCTAATAATGAGTGGCTGTCGTCTGAATACACCATCACTATCAACGGAAGCATTGATATAGCCAAACCCCTGAGCCGCTTGTTGAAGGGCTGGAGTGTTGCATAGAAGAGAGTTGCTTTCAGGAATTGAAATGGCTTTGGGTAACAAGATCTTCTGTGTCCGCAAATTTTGGCATTCTTTTGGAGTGGCGGTGTCTTGTGAAGCGAAAAGAGGTAAAACTGTTGGGCCGCTTCGCAAAACTTCAGCCAAGATACGATCATGATCCGTTAACTCAACCGGAAATCCGTGTAATTGAACATCAAGCCCTAAAAGTTGCTTGTAGAAAGAAATAATTTGAGATGGAGATGTCCGGTCAGGTTCAGGGAAGAAAATATCCAGGCCTACAGCTGCAGGTTGTTGAATCAGAATCTCCTGTAGCGTTTTAGCCAAGATCAGCCTGGGCCAGGGCCACTGACCGAGTTGTTGCAGACTTTCCTCATCTATTTCGACAACGACGGTTGATCCTGAATCGGGGGTGAACGGGGCAGAGATGTGGCTGGTCATTAAATCAAAGCAGCGGTAATCGAAAAAAGGGATGATTCCGCTGATATAAATGAGGAAATGGATCCCCAGAACAATGAGGAACAGGGCTATATATTTAGGAAAATTTTGCATTTAGCGGATAAGAACTTCCACCCTCCGATTTTTGGGCTCAGAAACACCGTCTGCTGTTGGGATAAGGGGGGCTTCTTCACCATAGGATTCAACAATAATATTTGAGATGTCCAGTTTTTGTTCAATCAGCCAGCTGTTGACATAATGAGCTCTCTGTAAAGACAGCTGGACATTATATTCTTTTGACCCCGTTCGGTCCGAATGGCCTATAATATTGACCTCACAAGGAATACGTTCTTTGATCGCTGCTATTATTTCCGGAAAATGTTGTTTCGACTGCGCTGTTAAGATTGTTGTGCCCGTTTCAAAGTACAAAAGAAAGTTAATCGGAGGTTTGGGTGTGGAATCAATGAGGGCTCCGTATTCTTTTTCCATAACTTGTGGGTTGATGGTTTTAGGTTCTGTTGGCTTCGCTCTGGCCGATGATAGCTCGGTGTAGGTGTTAGGCTCATTGAGGGTTAATTCCCCCTGGTCAGTTTTTACGACGATAGCACTGGCTTCTTTGCCCGAATCAAGGAGAACAATGCGGCTTGTAGAGCAAGCAACCAGACTGAAAGCGATAGCTAATCCTAAAACATAAAGGCTTGTTTTCATGATTTTCCTCATTTGACATCAACCAGAAATTTGGTGCCACGAATACCAATGGTTCCTCTGGGAATTTCAAAAATAAAGCTTTCCGGTGAAAGTTCCCCCACTTTCCCTGATTGGAATACAGCTGCTCCTTTTTTTAGAAACAGATGAAAGTTGAAGTTTTTTTCAATCGGCTTGAATTGGAAAGACTTGATGCGTAGATAACTTTTCTCTTTGAGGGATAGGACGCTGCCATCGTTAAAAATAATCCCTATGCTGCTATCCAAACCGGTGACCAGGACATCACCTTCCTGAAGGTTATCACTTTGTACAACGGGTCTGAAGTCTTCTCCGCGTTGTAGAGTGACTTTACCTTGAAGATTTTTGACGATCGCAATGTTTTCACGACCTAAGACTGGATTGCAAAGGGCGAGAAAAATTGCAAGCATTAGAATGAAACGTGTCATAGTTGTTTCCTCGGGAACTGTGTTTATGTGTTTTTGCTTATTAGACAGTTATTATCTGCTTGAGTCAATATACACTCAGGGCAATTTTATTCAAGTCTAATGACGACCATTTGAGCTCGATAGCAATTATATCAAATTGTCTGCGCCTGACCTGGAGAAGGCGGATGAAATTGAAATGATATATTTATCTTGGGGGGATTTAAGGGAGTGGCTCCCAGTGGGGATCATCAAGCGGAACAGGGAACACAAAACTATTTCACAAAGCCGTTTTTACTTAAAGAGATGGATATTGATATTATTTAGGTTCGATAGGTAATCCGGCCTGAATCCAGGCGTGGTATCCACCAAGTAATGGTCGTACATGGGTAAAACCATTTTTCATTAATGTCAGTGCCAGACTGGCACTGGAACCTTCGCTCGGTCATGTACAGTAAGTCACTATTTCCGTATCAGGCGGAATGTCTGCTTTTAGTTTTTGCAAGTCACTTTGCGAATTGATCCTGATAGCCCCGGGGATTTTGTCTTTTGCATTTTTCCATTGACCGGGAGTGCGTGTGTCAATAATGACGACCATCTTACTCTCTGCTTGCAGATCTTGAAGCTCAGTCATGGTAATTCTTTTGACATCATTTGGGCGTTTAGGGGGATCAGCGGCAATCGCATTGTCAGAAAAGGTAAACAGAAAAAAAAGTAGCATGAACAAACGTAAGGGGATGTTTTTCTGCATGATGTTCCTCCTTTGTTTTGTTTCCGATATTGTAGCACGGATAAGGTTTTGTGATGTAGGGGGGGGATTTTGTGACATTGATGATTTTATTTCAGCTCCTATGGGGAGTGAGCCAAAATTTTCAGCTTTATTCATTAGCGTTTTTTTTTGTTGATAATTTTTGCGGATGTGTTATTTTCCGTAAACTATTGTTTGAGTATTTGAAATTATTGCAGTATATATAATTTATTACCTGTGAATGCGGGGGGGGCTTTTTCCTACCAATCAGTCGCCTTAAACTATTACCTTTTTTATATCTAATTATATTTTTTTATTTTGATTGAGTTTATTCTCAACCTTTAACCTGTTTCTATGGGAGTTTTTATGCAACTGAATTATGTTGGAAAATTGTTTCTGTCATTGCTTGGTTTCTGCTTGTTTGTCTCAACAGGATTCTGTGCCAGCAGCTATGATCGCGAGTTAATCGTGCAGGATAAAACTCGTGCCATGCAGGTCGAGTCGGTTTTTAAAGAGATGATGGCGGCGTATGAAGATGAGGACGCACGCGGATTTCTTGATTACGTCTCGGATGAGCGTTTTCGTCAGGACTACATCACTTTTACCGATGCTCTCTACAGTGATTTCCGTAACTATGAAATTCATCAGGTGGAATACTGGATCGATAAAGTTGTGCCGGACAACGTTAAGCAGTTTCTGTTTGTCCGTTGGGAAAAACGCTACGAAAACCTGGATGATGGTCGGCAGTTAACTCAAAGAGGTGTCTCACGTTTTCTGTTTGACGAAGTTGAAGGGGACTACCTGCTGATTGAATTGGCAGGGAATCAACTCTTCGGAGCCAGCTTACCTGAATGGGTTCAGGAGGTGCCACCGATCTCCGGTCAGGAAATGACAGCTGTAGCGACAGAGCCCGGAGCTGTCTGTGATGAACAGCATCTTAACCTGTGTGATGCTTCAAACTGTGCATTCAACAATGGTTATTGGTACGACAATAGTTGTCATCAAACACCATACAATCCTGCCGCTGTGTGTGATAGCCAGCACCTGGAACTGTGTGACTCTACAAATTGTGACTATCCT
Organism: uncultured Desulfuromusa sp.; assembly: GCF_963675815.1. Taxonomy (NCBI): domain Bacteria; kingdom Pseudomonadati; phylum Thermodesulfobacteriota; class Desulfuromonadia; order Desulfuromonadales; family Geopsychrobacteraceae; genus Desulfuromusa; species uncultured Desulfuromusa sp. Next base: position 146,044 of record NZ_OY776574.1, on the reverse strand, counting down.
GGGCCTGGCTACTGGTATGACAATACCTGTAATGCAACGCCTCAAGGTCAACCTGATCTCACGGTGGCAATAGTAGATTGGATGTCTGGAACCCTTTGGTTCACTGTCACTAATAGCGGTACAGTTGCTAGCACTGCTTGTACTCTACAGTGGATGGAATATCCGTCGGTATCAATGCCTTATACCGACGAGATGACCATTGGCCCGGTTGCTGCTGGTTCAAGTGTGTCTCTAACTTTTGACGGAGTTGGTTCAAATGGCCAATTGACAATTGATTCAACCAATGTGGTTTCCGAAAGCAATGAATCAAATAACGTGACTCTCTACTAGGGGAATAAACCAATGAACAATACAATGAAATGTTTGTCTTTTATTCTCTTGGTCCAGTTCTTCTTTATTGGAGGAATTCTTTTTGCTGCTGATGATCAGGAATGGCAAGTCCGCGGGCGTTCAGAAACGCTTCTGGAATGGCAGGATGTCAGTGGCAATTCTGGTAGTTCATTGGAGGAAGGAACCACCTGGCGTCAGGAACTGAGTATTGCTTTGCAGAAACAGATCGAAGCAGGGCAGGTTGGACTGGACTTGCGTGGTCGTGCCACCAATAACGAGCAGGTCGATAATCGTGATGCTCGCTTGATGTATCTGCGGGGATTCTACCGCACTGAGAAACTGCATCTGGAGTTGGGCGATGTCGCTGCATCTTATAACCCGATGGTTCTCAGTACCAGTGCCAGAGGGGCAAAGGTTGCATATCAGATCGGAGACCGGGATAACGGTTGGGATTTTGGTCTGATCGGCGGATTACAAAAGGCGACCTGGGAAGAGCTTTACGATTCCACTTCCGATGAGTCGGTTGACCGCTATGTTGCTGGAATCAAGACAACTTGGAGTCACGCGCCGGCGCAGTCGGTTGGTGCCGCGATTTCTTTTGTCAAGGATGATTCAGCCACTGCTGATAACGGGGGGGCTCTGGCCATCGATTCCGTAGAATCAAAAACCGCTGGAGTGGACTGGAACTGGCGTTTTAATCGTTATCTGAGTATCCGGGGAGAAACTGCGTATAATCAGAGTGATCTCAATACCAGTGACAGTACCGATGACGATGATGCTGGTGCTATCCGCATCAAAGTTTATAGCAAACCGCTGCCACGCTCTTTAAGAGTTAACTTTCTTTATGAACGATTCGATACCGATTTTAAACCGGTTATTGCCAGTGCCTCTGCTGACCGTGAGCGCTTTGAAAATGATACCGAATGGATGATCAGTCGTGAATTCAAGGCACGCCTCACCCTGAAACACAGTCAAGACAATCTTGATGGTGCTCTGGGCGATACTTTATATACACGTGATGCCGTTCTTTACCTGACTTATCGACCCGATTGGATGAAGCGGGGTGATTTCGGTGTGCGGATGCAGGGTAAACGTAATAGCGGCCGTGGTTCTGATCAGAACATGCAGATAGTCTCGGTCGATTTTAACAACCGTCCAAAAAGCGGTTGGCGTTACGGAACCAGTTATATCCTCACCCTCATTGATGACAACGCTGCCGGAGCAGAAGATCAGCAAATTAATACAATGCGCGGAATCCTTGGCTGGAAGAAACGTCTAGCCGATGATCATATGGTTCGCGCTACGGTCACGCTGGATGGTAATTTTATCAACAAAAACAGTGGAGACCAGGTTGGTGTCGGTGGCCGAATTGATTGCGGTTATGATGCTGGAAATCTCTGGTCGATGGACCTTTTTGCCTCAACAAAAAACAATGGTAACGATGCTGCTGCTGATACCCAGTATATCAACTATCAATTCCGAGCCGATTATCATCCCGGTTCCGATCGTTCAAAGTCGATCCGTCTGAGTGCTGAACGACGTGAATATGATTCTGATGACACGACAACCGATCAGGATTATCAAGAACACCTGGTTAAACTTGCCTATCTGTTTACATTTTAAATAATTGTCAATATCCAGCCGCTCACTGTTTTCAACATGGTGAGCGGCTTTTTCGTTTTAAAGGCTGGATTTATGATAAAGCAATCTGTTTCTGGATTCTTGCTTCTAATGTTGTGGTTGTTAGCATGTGTTGCCCCGGCACAGGCCTATTACGATGGTTCCGAGTTGGGTTATCTCGACTATGTGACGATCAACGGGCAAGAGTTTGAGAACTTTGACGAGCGACAGATTGTTTTTTATCCGGAAGATCTGCGCGATGGCGCGGTGATTATCAAAGGATTGCTGGAAGCTGAAAAGAAGAATATTCCCGTGACTGATCTGCATGTCGAAATCACCATGAATGGTGGCAAAACATGGAAACCAGCTAAAGGTAATAGCCGCTGGGAATACAGGTTTTATCCGGACATAGAACGTGGCTACGATTTTTCTATCCGTGTGGTGCAAAACAGCACCAGTGAATTCCCTATAACGCAAAATGTTGCCAAGATTGGCGACGAATTATGGCAAATCGGCTTGTTTGAACTTCGTACTGCTGCCGCTGTACAGGCAGAAAAGCTCAGTGGACAGGGATCTATCGCTCTGGGCTGGTTGAGTTCTTACCTGCCGGAGCGCTTGCTTGACCTTGAAACCAAAGAGCTGCAGGTCAGCTTTGAAAATCTCCAGATCGAGGCGCAGCAGATCATCAGCGGCACGGTTCGGGTGGCGACCAAAACAACAATCATCCTTCCCGGAGCTAAACTACAGCTTGATAAAATTACCTTTTCACCTTCTGGTGTGCAGCTTGAAGGTGCCCTCAGTGTTGATTTTGAGGGTGTGAGCCTTGACGACTTTCCCCTTGATAGCCTCAGCCTGACCCCTGTAGGTCTGAATGGTGATTTCCCTGTCGTTGCCTCCGGAAACCCTTTCAACTTGGTTCTGTTTGAAGGGGTTTACGGAGCGACTCTGGTGCTTGATACTTTAACTTTGAGTGTTGATACCAGTCAGCAGATCTTTATTACAGTCAAAAACTTGTCCGGCGCTCTGCAATTTGGTTCGGGTTACGGTAATTTGCAGATTCCAAACCTCAGTGTGCTGGCGGATCAATCCATTGGTTGGGGACAAGCCGCTGTTGCACAGGGGGTAGCATCTCTCGCCCCTAGCTTGACGATTCCAGGAACCGCTTTCAAACTTGCTGATATCGGTGGTGCTATCGATTTAGCGAAGAAGACTCTTTCGTTGAGTGGCAAGTTCCAGTTCCCCGATTCATTGGGTGGTGGCTCCGTCAGTCTGCCTGCCGCCACACCTCTGGTGCTGTCAAGCAAAGGAATTTCCACCAGCGGAACCTTGCTGTTTGATGTCGGAACCTTACCGGCGCTGGATCTGTCCGGCTTCCCGACCAGTCTGTCGGACTTGTCGCTTGCCATTGTTGACAATATCCCCTCCGGTCATCTTGTCGGGCAGGTTGTTCTTACCAACTTTGCCAATCTGTCTTTGAATATCGCCGCCGACATTGCTAAAACGGGCTTGAATGGATTGCGGATTGCTGTTCCTAAGGTCTCCTACAGTTACAATTTGGCTGATTTTGCCACCTTGAATCTCAGCAAGCTGGAGCTCGGCTATAGCAGCGGTGATTTCTCGGTCGAAATGGATGGTTCCATCACGCCGACCTGTGACCTTGTGACTTCCATCTCGGGAATTGGGGAATCGTTAGCCTTTACGGGTTTGAGTATCGCCAGTGACGCTATCAGTATCGCCAGCGACCTTGAAGGCTGGCATGAGCTGACTGGTGCGTCAGTGCAAATCGAAGAAGCTGCCCTGACCCTTAGCCAGTATGGCATCGGCGTCGAAAACAACAAATTCTGGGTCGGCCTGAAAGGGAGCGGTACTCTGGCCGGGGCTACAGTTGATGCCACCGCGCGGATTTTCCACGATGGCACCTCAGAAATCACCGGGTTGCAGTTGGAAAGATTGTATCTCGCCTATGGAGATTTCCTCCTCAAACTCGACCGTAGCGCAGTTGATGCCAATGGTATTGTTGCTGATGCGACCCAGGGGGTGATCGCCGGGTTGCCAGAAATTGCCCGAACCAAGTTCCCCGAGCTGTTCAATGAGAAGAATGAACTTCCGGTGCAGCTCAACGGCTTCAACGTTGATCTCCTCAACAATAAGGTCACCCTTGGTTCGGTGACCATAACTCCAGCAACACCGCTGGCGTTTACTCTTGGACCGGTCTCCATGCAACTGACCGGGATGACCTTCTCCAGCAGCAGCGCAGAAATTGACGGTTCATTATCTTTGGAAGAACTTGGTCTGCCGGCGATAGATATCCCCTTTACCGATCTGAAAATGGGCAGCATTGGTTTTGCCGGTGAGGTTGATCTTGTTGGCCTCAGCGGCATCCGAAACATCAATATTCTTGATGGCGAGTACGGCTTTGGTCTCGCTTTATCGGAACTGAAAGTCGCCATAGATACTCAGCTTCCAGCAGCTCAGATGGTGAAACTTGCCGGCTTAGCCGGATCACTGCAGTTCGCTTCCGGTTACGGTGACTTGCAGGTTCCAAATCTAAGTTTGCTTGCGAATAACGCCATTGGCTGGGGGCAAGCGGTTGTCGCAGAGGGAGAGGCGGTTGCCGCTGAAGGTGAAGCTATCGCAGGGGCGATCCTGACCATCCCCGGTACCGATTTCAAACTGGCTGGTATTGGCGGATCGATCAATCTGCAGGCCCTCAGCCTGTCGTTGAGCGGTAAGTTCCAGTTCCCCGAGAACCTGGGCGGTGGTTCAGTCAGTCTGCCTGCGGCCTCACCGTTGGTGCTGTCAAGCAAAGGAATTTCCACCAGTGGAACACTGCAGTTTGATGCCGGAACCTTACCGGCGCTGGATCTGTCCGGGTTCCCGACTTCTTTGTCTGCGCTGTCTCTGGCGATTGCTGATAATATTCCATCTGGCAGTTTGAACGGACAGGTTGTCCTCACCAGCTTTGCCAGTTTGCCAGTCGATATCTCTGCTGATATCGATAAAGATGGTCTGAGCGGATTGCGGATTGCCGTCACGAAGGATACTTATATTTACAGTCTGGCTGACTTCGCTACCCTAACTCTGTCTAAACTTGCCTTAGAATATGACGCAGGGGCATTTTCTGTCGAGATGGATGGTTCCATTGTTCCGAACAATAGTCTGGTCTCCTCCCTTTCCGGGATCGGTGAATCTGTTGTTTTCTCTGGGCTGAAGATTGCTCAGGATGCGATCACCTTACCCGATGGGCTCGGAGGATGGTATGAACTATCCGGTGGCAGTGCCGGGTTCTCGGGAGCTTCGGTCGCTTTGACCCATTATGGTCTTGGGGTTGAAAATAACCTGTTCTGGGTGGGCTTAAGAGGTCAAGCTTTGCTCGGTGGCAGTACCGCCACCGCTACAGCACGTATCTTCCACAACGGTACAACCAGTATTGATGGTATTGATCTATCCAATATCTATTTTGCTCTGGGTGACTTTTTCCTCAAGGTGAAGGGTGATGCGATTGATGAAGCTGGTGCGGTCGCCAGCAATACCATGGGGGCGATCGGTGGATTGCCTCAGACACTGATAGATTCGCTGCCTGCCGGTGTCCTCAATGACGCTCAGGAACTTGTCGTTCAACTCAATAATTTTCACGTTGATCTGGCGAATCGCTCAGTGACCCTCGGTTCGGTGGGATATACCCCTGCGGCACCTTTCGATGTCACGTTAGGACCTGTGACCCTGTCCTTTGCCGGAATCACCTTCACAACTTCAAGCGCTTCCATTGATGGCTCCATCAATCTTGCCGGGCTTGGTTTGCCTGTCAGTGCCATTCCCTTTACCGATCTCCATCTAGGAGCTGCAGGCATTGCCGGAGATATCGATCTTATCGGTGATGTAGGAATCCGTACTGTTACCATTATAGAAGGTGAAACCGGTTTCAGCCTGAAGCTGGATACCTTGTCGGTCAATGTCGATACCCGAAAAAGCTTGGCGAATATGGTCAGCCTGGAAACCTTCGGTGGATCGCTCCTGTTTGGTTCGGCTTATAATGATCTGGAGATTCCTGACCTTGAATTGCTTGCTGATAACGCGATTGCCTGGGGTAAAAATACAGCCATCGATGCCCAGGCATCACTCGCCCGTTTGATCCTGCCCGGTGGTTTTGCCATTGGTGATCTTGGTGGTTCACTCAATTTAGATGAAAAATCACTCTCTATTGCTGGAACCATTTACCTTCCTGCTGAGCTTAATAATGCGTCCTTGACGATTCCTGCAGATCAGCCGATCACCCTTTCTGTTGCCCATGGACTATCCACTGGTGGACCGCTTGCCTTTGATACCGGCACCTTGCCGTCTATTCCTCTAGCGGGGATCGATACCATCCTGACAGGGTTGTCTCTTGGAATCGATGCTGATGTTATTTCCGGTAGCCTGGAAGGTGATCTTGATTTCGACCAGTTTGGCGGTTTAAAGATTGCTGTCAGTGCTGCTTTTGACAGTAAAGAAGGCTTACAAAACATTGAAGTTGATGCGGGTAATCTGAATAAAACCTTTAATCTTGAAGGTTTTGCCAGCTTGACCCTTAAAGGGATCAAGAGTGGCTATAAAAACGAGAATTTCTACGTCGAGCTTGATGGCAATATCACTCCAACCCATACCCTTTTAGCCGATTATGGAAAGACCGTAGATTTTTCGGGCCTCAGGGTTTACAAGGCTGCTATTGAATTTGCCGATGATATTGGTGGTTGGCATCCCTTGTCTGCAGCGACGATAAATATCAATGCGGCTTCGGTCAGTCTCAACGAATATGGCCTTGGAGTCGAAAATGGTTTGTTCTGGTTCGGCTTAAAGGGACAAGCTGAATATTCAGGCGGCGAAGCCAGTATCACCGCTAAAATATTCCATGATAAAACCTATGAAATATCCGATCTTGCTTTTAACGGGCTTTACTTTGCCCTAGGTGATTTCAGTTTGCGCACCAAAGCAGAAATGGTTGACGGTTTAATCAGTGGTGCAGGTTCTATCAATGCGGGATTTTTAACTGAGTATCTCCCTGATAATATTAAAGATCCATTAACGGGTGAGCTGAATGTCAGCTTTGAAAATCTGGCTGTCGACTTTGAACATAGAAAAATCACCGGTGGTACGGTGGTTCTGACCTTCAAGGATCCAATCACCCCGGATCTGGGTGTTTTCTCTGCTGTGATCCGTTCCGTGAGCTTCGGTTTTGATAGGGCTTCGGTCGATGGCGATTTCAGCCTGACGTCCTTGGCCGGGATTGATATTCCCACCCCGCCAACCAATTTAAGTTTTGCCGATATCAAATTATCCCCTCAGGGTTTTGCCGGTTCTGTCACTTATAATGCCGGAAGTAGGCCTGTATCACTTCCAGTCATTACGGGGGATTATGGGATCACCCTGTTACTCAGTGAATTGACGGTTGCTGTTGATACAACTGCAACCGATTTGCTGGATAAAATTCAGCTCACAGATCTCGATGGCAGGATAAAGCTCGGAACAGGTTACGAGCTATCTGAGGATCTGACTCAACTCACGATGCTTGCCGATCAGGGGATTACCTGGGGCGTACATCAGACAGCTGCAGACCTGGCTGACATGGGGGAGGGTGCTGCAATAGCAGCAGCAAAAGGTGCCGCGACTGCACTTGCCGGTCAGGATTTTAAAATTCCCGGCACTGAGTTCCATGTCAATAACTTCAATGGTCGCCTCTATCTCAATGATAAAAAACTCAAGGTTTGGGGTCAGGTGCAGTTACCAAGCAATCTTGGCGGCGGTTCCATCGGTTTAATGGAGACGGGTGCGCTCGTTCTTTCCGCCAGCGGTGTTTCAACCTCCGGCGAAGTCGATATTGATCCCGGCAGAATTGGAACGTTTGGGCTTGCTGGGTTCTCGGCAGATGTTCAGGCCTTCTCTTTTGGGGTCAGCAGTAATACGGTTTCAGGTTCCTTGGCGGCAAAAATCAAACTTGCCAAGTTTGATAATATCCCCATTGATGTCACCGCAAGTATCAGCAATGACGGTCTTGGCGAACTCACTGTGGTTGCTGCAGACTCTCCTGTCGGTCCGTACAATTTAGCTGGTTTTGCTGATTTAACCTTAACTACGATTGGTGGTAGCTACGCAGATGGTGAGATCACCGTTATTCTCGACGGTGATCTGGCGCTTGATCCTACGGTCGCTGATGTTGCACGAACCTTCAGCTTTAGTGAGTTATCCATCTCACGCAGCTCCATCACCATGCCCAATATTGATGAGCCTTTGATGTTCCCTGCCAGCTTGCCTGCGTTCACTGTGGGTGACGATCTGGCGCAGCTTGCTCTGGCCCAATTTGGGTTCACCGTCAAAGACAACCTCATGTGGATTATCCTTAATGGTCATGCCACCATTCTCAACCAGACTGTTGAGGGGACCATCCTCATCTCCCACAAAGGTGATATTGATTTAGGCACCCTGCGGGCGGATGACATTGTCGTCACCTTTGGTGATTTCAGATTGACCGGTGCTCTTGCCCTTGTGGATGGGGAGTGGAGTGGTGAGGCAAGTCTTTATCTGGGGGCGCTGCATAGTTCCCTGGACCCAAGCATTTTAAACGCCTTTGGCGAATTACCTGTCTCGGTTTCTAATCTTGATATTGATGTTGATAACGGGACTCTTAATAGTGGCGAAATCAATTTTGACCCAGAGGGCAACTTTACTATCAGTAACGATTTCTTCACGGCGTCGTTGCCAAGTGTCTCTGTTGGAGTCAGGGGGGGGAGTGTCTTTGGTGAAATTGGTACTGGAGCCTCTATCAGTTTTGATCAGGGAATTCTTGCCGGTTACACCGAAGGTTTAAATTTTAGCGGTTTTGGTTTAGCAAACAACGGTTTGCAGGTCACCGTGACCTGGGCCAATGCTGCGGGGAAAACCATGACCATCGTTCCTCATGAAAGTTATGGTATTGAAGCAACCCTAACGGAGGTGACAGTTGCCTTTGATTCAAGCCAATCCGACTTGTCCGACATGTTTGTGCTTGAGGGAATTGACGGCAATCTCGTCTTTGGAGAGGGATACCATGCCCCAGATCTCAAACCTGTTCTAAGCTTTGTTGATGGAGCCTACTCCTTTGATGCTACAGGCAGTGCCCTAACTTTAGTAGAAGGTCTCAAACTGAAGGATTTCACCGGTTCTGTTGATTTCTCCAGTGAACAGGTTTCACTTGGGGGTGTGTTTAGTATTCCCTTGTCTGAAGGTAAAGACATCGCTATTGATGTCTCCGATTGGGCAATTTCTTCCCGCGGATTTTCCGGCGAACTTGCTATGACAAATCTCGATCTGAGCGGTCCACTCGGTTTTGGGGAAGCAGGATCGGAAACGATCCTGATGAAAGAAGCAGAGATTGCTTTTGCTGGCTTTGGTGTGTCGAGTGCGTTTTTGGATCTTGGGGTAAAACTGGCACAACTCAAAGATCTCAATATCGATGCTCAGCTAGGCATAGACAACGAAGGCGCAGTTGATTTTGCTGTTGATCTTGAAAGTTCTGCAAATTTAAATGCTGATGTTGGCTTTGCTGATCTATCTGTAAGAAAGCTGGGCGCCGGATATGATAACAGCGATGGACTCTTTTTCTCCCTTGATACTGATGTGACAATGAAGCAGGGTGCCTTACTCGGTGGCCTGCCAAGCGATTTGACTCTTGATGGACTTGAAGTTTACGCGAGTAAAATCAAGATGAATGCCGTTGGTGTCAGTACCAGTTTTTCAGGGCATAAAGCCAGTCTTGGTGGGGTTGACTTAACTTTAACAACCCTTGGCTTAGGTTACAGTAGCAATAAGTTTTATGTCCGGGCGGCAGGAAAGGTTACCGTTGCCGATCTCTGTGAGGGGAACGCTGATATCAAGCTCTTTGATGATGGCAGCTTCCAGATGAATGATATCGGAATCGGCATGACTAACGCTGCCTTGAGCCTGACAGGTGACTTGGCCTTGTATGATAATCATCAGGTGTATGGCACCGGGTTTGGAGCTGAGCTTGATATCGTTGTTGGTGGGTCGCTACCCGTTTCGGGTTCACTGATGCTTGGGCGTCAAGACATTATGCAGGGCGAAACGGTCACAGGGTCATACGTTTGGTGGCGTGCCGCCATGAAGGTAGGTGCAACCCTCTCTCTTGCTCCGCTCCCTTTGAATATTTACGCTCTTGGTGGAGGTGTTGGCTATAACGTTCGCATTGAAGCTGTCGCTGGTAATGATCCCAACTTTATTCCGACGGCGGGGCACGGCCTCTCTCTGACAGCCCTTGTGGATATGGGAACGACCGATAATGGGACTTCCTGGTTTGGAAAATTCGGTTTGACTTTTGAGCCTGCCGATATGCGTGTTGTTCTGGATGGGCAGTCATGGATTATGGAAGGGCGTAACCCATCCGTTGATCCTCACTTAAGTGCGGTTCTTGAGCTTGGTGGTAGTCCGACAATTTTCCATCTTGCAGCATCAATTCAAGTCACCAAGGAAGCAGGTGGTATGGACATGGTCGATGTTAACGGCCAGGTCGATGTTCTTTTCGCGGCTAATGACTGGCATGTTTACTTTGGTTCGAAAGAGCAACCCTTAAGTGTTACCGTTCTCCATTACTTGGGTGGAGAAGGGTATCTGCAGATTGACCGATCTGGTCTCGCCATGGGCGTACGTAAAGAATTTGATTTAGAAGGCTCTGCCTGGATTTTCTATGGCCGACTCTATGGTGGTGGGGAAATTGATATCGCCGCAGGCATTCAGCCCTTCTATGTCGATGCCCGTGGTCGCGTGTGGGTCGGCCTTGAAGCCGGCGTCAAGGTGAGTGGTTCCAAGTACGAAATATTCAGTGCCTATGCTGAGCTTGGCGGGCGCTTCCGGGCACCGCCGGTGTACATCGGTCTTCATGGTGAAGTCAGTTATTCTCTACTGTGGGGGACTGTTTCCGGGACCTGGGATATGACCTTCACCTATCCGAAGAACCCTCCCGCAGGTGCGGGAGATGGCGGTATCGAGACGGTGCCTTTGCTGGCGTTCTCGACGCCTGAACAGGGGGCAATGGATGTTGATCGTTTTACCCCGATCAATATCAAGACCAATGTCCCGATCAATGAACCCTTTCAGTATGACGATGACGACACCTGGTATTACCTGCTGGTCGACAACTTTGTTGACCGTGAACAGGTTCCCGACTCTATCCTTGTCTCTTCAGCGTATGAGCCTCAACTCCCCGTGCTTGGTGGTCTCAACAGTTCTATCGGGGTGCAGTATAATCCCGGTGTGATCTATCCTCCAGGGCAGCAGATTACCTATAAAACAACTCTGAAGTTGCATGAGTGGAATTACGACACCTTCGCGATTGGCCAGCAGATCAAAAGGGAAGTTGTCGAGGTGACGTTTACAACCTCGGCCGAAGATCCTTCTTTCAGGGAACGGGTATACGAGGTTTATCCTGCTCGTGCAACAACACCTGTTTACGGTGATACCGATATTTACATCGTTTCAAAGGCGATTCAGGACGGTGAGCAGTGGCGCTGGCAGTTCCCGTTGGAAAAGTTGCAGTTTCAGGTCGTGAATGCCAGAGATGAGGTCATCGCCGGAACAATCGAAGGCAATCTGGTTACCTACGATCAGCAGGCTGGTTCACGACGATTTTTAACTCGATTTATACCCGACAGACCTTTACAGCCTGTTCGTATGGTTGAGGATCTTACTACCGGGATTAAGGCCCCTGCAATTAAGCAATCTAGCGGCAGTTACCAGAATCCATTTCTTGTGAGTACCGTCGCTTCTCAGGCTCAGGTTGCCGCTAATCCTGTTGCCAGCACTGGAACTATGGCAGTTACCAGTTCTGGGTCTGCGGCAGTTGCAGCGACAACAACGTCCACTAAGCAAGCTACAGTTAAAACAATGTCAACCAAGCAGCGGGCTCTTGGAGTCGAGGATGAGACAACCAGTGGACGGAGTGTTGGAGGTAAGGGTAACGGTGCCGAAGATGTTAGCGCTTCTGCTACGGAAACTGAAGAGGCTGAATCACGTTACCGCTGGTTCTGGGATGGTGATTACCGAATTCAGATCGTGAATAATGTGGGGGATGCAGAGCGGGTTTTTGTTTCACGTTTTTCTCTGGAAGTGCCAGCAGAAGGTGAAGATGTAAACGCTTATGGTTCGACTGCAGATGTTATTGAAGAATCACTTACCGACCCTTATTTCTATATTAATTACACCGTTGACCAAGGCGCATTTCAAGCTGAGATGGAACAAGCGAGACGAGACATCGTCGAATCTGGAGTCAGTGATCTTTTCTGGGAAAATATGGAACGTGAGCCAATGTCATATCCTGTTACTGTTGTTGATACCGGTACGGGGTGGGGGGCAGGTGTAGAAACCCATGTTGAGTGGCGTCAGGGGACGGTTTGTGGGCAATTTGATTCGCCGCATGATCTTGCTGGACCAGAAGGGACTCAGGTGGTTGGCATGTATCCTGCCAATTGGTCCGATGTGCGTATGTTGCCCAGCAAAGCTCAATGGTGGATTTACATGTTGGCGATGCAAGGGTGTGAATCTCTTGAGACGCAGATAGCAACTCTTGAACAGCAATTGGATGATTACCGTGGAAACGCATTTGTCCGTCATTCGGTTGCTGATTTCAGATCCATTGAACTTCGTTTTGCTACGGCTGGTCCGATTAACTGGAGTGAGGTTGATTTAACTGTCAACTATTCACCTACGTTTGCAGATGCTGAGCAGGAATGGCCTTACGATGTCTGGTCTGGAATTTCCATAAAGGACGCTTCATCATTTCAAGCGACAGAAGGGGAATATATTGTTCGTAGTGAAGCCGGGTCTTTGGATCATCGCTTGGAGCTGCTGCCTGACGGTGAATTTAATGGACAGGTCATGGTTGGCTATTTGCAATTCTGGACCAATTGGGGGAAACAAAGAACCCACTTAGGTAGTTTGTACATCAGAGATAGAGGTTTGCAACACAACAATATTGTCAATGAAGACGGGCGAGAATTCAGTGTGGAAGCAGGGCGGAATCTCATTGAAAATATGGCAGTAAATACTCTGAAAACCAGCCGACCTCTAGGAAGCACCCGTAGAGATGGATTGGTTTTTGAAGGTGTGAGGTACAGTGATGGTTCGAATTAATCTTTATCTAAGAGTGAATTGTATGAAATATTTGTTTGTTTTGCTGTTTGCTGTGTGCTTGCCGACTTTAGTTTTTGCTGCCGCTCCGGAACCGGGACTCGTCCTTGAAGTGAAAAGTGCGGCAGATGCGGTGAAGCTGCGTTGGCTTGTCACCGATAAGCATTTTGATTACACCTATGTTTTGTTGCGAGCAGATGCAAAAACACCAGACCAGAAGCAGGAACTCGCACGTCTGAAAATGTCCGATTTTGCTACGGCGAAAACAATTCTTGGGGATAATGAAGCGGCTTTAAAGCTTATGTTCCCATTTAAAACGGCCAAGAGTCAGGCGGAGATGAATCAATCTTTGGCCCAAAATGATAATCGACTCAACATGCTGCTCTACCTTTCGGTTGTGGAGCCTTCCGTGGCGACAGCGTTGGGGCAATATTATGAAGATAAGCCCCCCGCTGATATGAAAGCGGTGTTGTACACTATGGATGTTTATAGCCGTGGTGAACTTGTTCATACCAAAACCCGGGGTATTGCTCCCGGCATTGTCAAGCAACTCCCTATGTTGTGGGATGTGCAGGCGCACCGTTTTGATTGGGGTGTTGGACTTAAATGGCAAGGTTATGAACCTTATACGGCTTTTAACATTTATCGCAGTGGTGAATATGATGGCGAGTATGAGAAAATCAATACCGCACCTGTTCAGGTTCAGGTGAGCAAAAACGCTAATGGCACCATTGATGTGGCCCCCTACTTCTACTCTGATACAACGTTAAAAAAAGGTGCCTTTGCCTTTTATAAGGTTCAAGGGGTTGATTTTTTCGCCGATTCCGGACCTGAAACAATCCCTGTTCTCGGCATGGTGAAAATAGATGAGCGACCAGCACCACTACGACGTCCTGAAATGAAGTCAGGTGAAACCTCTATTTCCATGACCTGGGAACCTTCACCTGATACAGATATTGTCGGTTACAATGTCTATCGAACTCTCAGATACGAAGGGAAGGGCGAGAAGCTAAATAAAGGGCTTATCGCAGGCACATCATTTACCGATGCAGATGTGCAGGTGGATCTCAATTATTTTTATTCTATCACTGCCGTCAATAAGGGGGGATATGAATCTCTGCCATCGCTGAACGGGCAAGGATTGGCCAAGGATGCAACGCCGCCGCAAGTTCCACAGGGGAGCGCAGCTGAGGTTGTTGAAGCTGAGGTGCACTTGCACTGGGGCGAGGTGCTCGCAGAAGATTTGTTAGGATATCGTATCTACCGTACCATGAGTGTGAACGATCCCGATTGGGCGTTGTTGAATAATGATCCTGTGCAGGATACCGCCTTTGTTGATGTGCTGACAAAAAACCTTTCCCGCTACCCCTATTATTATCGCGTGACTTCAGTAGATACTCATCACAACGAGTCTGAGCCTTCAGCTTTCGTCAAGGTCAAGTTGCCCGATGTCACGCCACCGAAATCTCCATCCATATCCGGGTCATCCGTTCGTGCAGGTCAGGTGGCTTTAACTTGGGATCAGATACAGTCATATGATCTCGCCGGATTTTATGTCTATCGCGAGGTGGCTGGTCAGAAGCTCAAAGTCAGTCAAAACCTCTTAATCAACCCATCCTTCGTGGATGCCAATCCACCAGTGGATATACCAATTATCTACACTGTGGTTGCCGTAGATGAAACCGGCAATGAATCAGAACCATCTTCTACAGTGAATCTCAGTGTAAGAGATCACGTGAAACCGCAAATCTCATCGTTCAGAGCTGCAGTGACAAAAGGGGAGGTCATTTTAGCGATTGTTTCTAAAGACACTGATCTTGCCGGATTTGATGTGTTTCGCAGTCACAATAACCGTGATTTCCTGAAAATCAGCCATGCTCGCATCAAAGAAACCCAATTTGTTGATGCCAGGGTGAAAAAAGGTAAACGCTATTTTTACAAAGTGGTGCTATGGGATAAAGCGGCCAACAATACCGAAAGCACTGTACGTGAGGTGAGGGTGCCCAAGTAGTTTTCGTTAATCGATGACGGCCTGCCGGAGCTCATTCGCTAGCGGGATAACCTTTTTAAGCTGATAGTTTTCTGCCTTGATGCGCTGCTTCAAAGCATCAATCCGTGCTTGAGGGTGAGGATGTGACGCAAGAATGTAGGGGAGTTTACTGCCGGCATCTTCTGCCATACGGGAAAAGAAATCTGTTGCCCCTCCGGCATGACCGTAGCGTTTGGTGAGCAGGTCAAGACCAAATTGATCGGCAGCGGATTCTTGAGCCTGAGAATATTTGGCCTGAAAGGAGAGCAGAGCTTTCGAGGCCAGTTCACTGGCAGCGTTGTCTTCACCGAAGAGCAGGTTGGTTGCGACGGCAAGACCCAACCCTCGACCAAGGCTGCGCATATGATCACGGTGGGCAAAATGGCCCAGCTCATGGGCCAATACCATCGCCAGTTCGTTTTCCGATTTGACCTGCTGTAACAACCCGGAAAAAACCACAATATTCCCTCCCGGCAGGGCAATGGCATTCACATCCTCCGTCTCAGACAGAAATATTTTGAATTGGTATTGGCGCAGGGGAGAGTTTTGCGGCAACTGATCGAGAAGAGCTTGCAAGCGCTGTTTCAGGGCCGGATTTTCCTTGGCGGGAAACTGATTGAGTGCCTGTTTCCCGATCCATGTTTCAATTTTTACCGGTGTTTTTGAGACCGCCCAGTCGGCACTCACTCCAAGGATGATAAACGTCAGGCCAACCAGTAAAATCAATCCACCCACAAGCCAGAGGAGTTCAATCAGCGGGTGAGATTTGGAAACATTGATATTGCCTTCCAGTTGTATCGGGGTGAATTTCATTATTTGTTCACGACGATGGCAGTTCCATATGCAATCGCCTCAACGCTGCCGACACTTTTCTTTTTATTGGCACTTCTGCCGATGGTTGCTGTTTCCAGACGCATATTGATGATCATGCCGGCCCCTTGTTCCTGTGCTTTCTCTTTCATCCTCAGAATAGCTTCTCTGCGAGCACGATCAACTAAAGATTCGTAAGACTTGACCCGGCCGCCAAAAATGTTCCGCAGTATGGCCAACAGGCGCTTGAAGTAATCAATAGAGATAACAACACTTCCGGAGACCAGCGCGGCGTCAGCGACTCGTCCGGGAGGAAAGCTGCCTTCGGCAGTAACGACAGCCAGCTTGATTAGCTCCTTTTCGCGTTTATGGATGGAGCGATAATGGCGTTTTTCTGCCCAGGTTCCAGCAGAATAGCCAAGAATTACCAGGATGAGAAAGATAGCCAGATCAAAATTCTGTAGCAGGACTTCCATCGTCAACTCCTACTCAACCCTGACGGCTGTTCCGTAAACAAATAGTTCTGCAGCCCCCTGGGCGACTGATGACGTGGCAAAGCGGATATTGACAACAGCATTAGCCCCCATTTGTCGGGCTTGTTCTTCCATCCGTTTCATGGCTTCTTGACGAGAGTCTTGAAGGAGCTCGGTATATCCCTTTAATTCGCCGCCAACCAGATTTTTCAAGCCGGCCATAAAATCCCGCCCGAAATGTTTCGCGCGAACAGTACTCCCTTGAACAATGCCGAAATGCTCAACGATTTTCTTCCCGGGAACTGTATTGACGTTCGTCATAATCATTTGTATTTTCCCCTTTTAGTAAATGTCATTTAGAAAGAAATAAGTTATCCTTTAAAGTTATGTCAATGTTTTTAATGATGTTTTCTCCTCATTAACGTGTTAGATCAGCCCGAATATGGCAACGAGTTAAACTTCGGACAATGATTTGTTAGAATTAAATTGTTGCTGGAGAAAACTTGCAGCATGAGAGAGATAAGTTGAGGATCGGACCGATCTGAAAGGGTGTCATGTCGGAATTTATTAACAAGGCCAAAATTGCAGATTTACAGCATGCCAATGCTGAACTCAGAGACGAGGTCGAAACCCTGAGAATTGAACTTGAAAATGTCACTGCTGAAATGACCGGTCTTAAAGGAACACCCCCCGATGAAATCAATCATCTGAGAGAAAAAATCTTCGCATATGAACAACGCGAAGCGGAGTTTAACGGCCGGATATTGTCATTCTCAAAAGACGTTGCAAACAGCTCCTATAAAGGAGATATCATGAGTCAATTACTCTCCGTATTGCAAGTTGCGGAAGCCGGCAATGTGGAAACTGCAATCACTCATTATTATAAAAATAAATGGCGCCCAAAAATCATCACGTCTTTTCTGCTTGGGCTGTTAGTCGCAATTGTTTTTTGGATTGTTGTGACTTATCTGGGGAACCATCAGCATTACAATGAGGTTATTGAACAATTGATAACTACTGTTTTCTGATTTTCTTGTGCCTGAATAATCCGGCGGGGGACGGTCATATTCTTATTCGCCCTAATGCGCTTGATTGTTTTTGTTGTCGCCCTGTTGCAGCGGGAGCCGGATGGTGAATGTGGTTCCCTTTCCAACTTCACTTTCAACCTGTATTTCTCCATTGTGTTTTTGAATAATATCGTAACTTATGCTCAGACCGAGGCCTGTGCCTTTGCCAACTTCTTTGGTGGTGAAAAAAGGTTCGAATAAATGCTTGAGATTTTCTTCCGGAATCCCGCAACCATTATCCGTTATTGAGATACATACTGTTTCTCCCTCCTGCCTGCTATAAAGGCGGATCACTCCCTTTTCACCAATCGCGTGTCCGGCATTCACTAACAGGTTTAGAAAAACCTGATTGATTTCTTGTGGATAGCAGGGAACTAATGGGAGAGGAGAGAGTTTTTTTTCAATTGTCGCGGTATATTTAAGTTCATTCCAGACAATATTCAGAGTACTTTCAAGACACTCATTGAGGTCGACATTGCTGAATACGGTTTGATCTACCCGGGAAAATGATTTCAGGTTTTTGACGATTTTGCTGATACGATCCAAGCCGTCTAAGGATTCGCTCTGCAAATCATGAAGGTCTTCAATGATGGCATCAATTTTTGATTTTTTTCTCAATTGACCGATGATGCCATCAGCCTGATCGGGTGCAAGTTCATGGATGGTTTTTTCCTGCTCCTCAATATGGTCAGCCAACTTGTCAACATAGCGACCTAATGTTCGCAAGTTACTGGTCACGAATCCTATTGGATTATTAATTTCGTGAGCCACTCCTGCGGCCAGTTGACCGATTGCCGCCATTTTTTCCGATTGTAATATTTGCCCCTGTGTGGCTTTGAGATCAGCATGGGCTTGTTCCAACTCGGTCGTCATTTGCCGGGTTTCAGTTTGGTCCTGCAGGGTGATGACTGCTCCTGAGGCAGAGTTATCTTGATTATCGTGGAACTTGTATGTTTTTAACAAAAACCAGCGTTTTGTCTGGGGGTGATAGCATTCATTCTTTTTGCCGCCGACCGGGTTAAACTCTATGCCTCCCGTTTGCAGTAAACTGCGCCATTCTTTTTTTATAATCTCACTATAGGGCTTCTCCAGAAGCTCTCTGACTTTCCAGTTACATCGCAGCAAATTTTCATCGGTATCAACACACAGGATCAGGTCATCAATACGATCCATTGTTTGTTCCCATTGGAGTTTTGCTTTGCGGACTTGTTCAAGCATGACTACAGATTTTTCTTTATCTTGCCTTTGCTCTGTCATGTCATGGAACGTTTCGAGAACAGCCAGAAGCATTCCGTTTTTGTCGCGCAGCGGGACAGCGCTGAAAGAGATATAACGATCTTTTCCTCCTAAATTCGTATACCAGCCTTCCGCCCAGAGCTGTTCTTCAGTCATTTGTGCATTTTGAGCTGGGGGGTAAAGATCAACCAGCTGAGATTGTTGATTCGTCAGAATGATGTCCGCCAGGGTTAAACGGGCTGGAGAACTATTGGGGTAGAAGACCTGCTTGTGACGTTCAGTATTGACAATATCTTCGGATTTGTAGCCGGTAAATTCTTCACAGGAATGGTTCCAGAGAATAACCTTGCCGTCTGCTCCAAGCAAAAACATGGGGTTCGGAGAGATTTCCAGCGCTTGTAGAAACAGGTGGTTCTGCTCAACCATTGCGTCCCCCTCCTTGGGTAGAAGTTTATTTCTTAAAAAATATGAATATACTATATTACTGTTTTTCGTCAACTGCTCCTTGTATTTCGAACTCTGGCGTTGCCGATCAGGCTCCAATAGACCGTTTGATCATCTGTTTAAAAAAGGGCCTTCAGAGATAATTGTTCTATGGATTGGATTGATTATACATTTATTTTGATAGCCTATGTTGCTGCTGCCGGTATTAAGGGGCTGACCGGAGTCGGTTTTTCGACCTCCTGTCTATCTATAATGGCGTTACGCCTTGATCTCAAAGTCGCTATCCCGCTGGTCATCTTTCCTTCCGTCGTCAGTAATGTTGGGATCATGATTCAGGCCGGACATTTCCGTGAAGCACTAAGACGTTTCTGGTTGTTCTACCTTGCCGCTATTCCGGGATTGGTCATTGGTTTGTCGATCCTTGTTGTTGTCAATGTCAGCGTAGCAAAAGCGTTACTCGGATTGATTCTCACCACCTATGCCATCTGGGCTTTGAGCAATAAATCTTTTTCTCTGTCAACACAGTGGGAAAGGCATTTAAAATTCCCTGCGGGATTTCTGACCGGTTTCGTTAATGGACTGACTGGGTCTCAGGTGATGCCCTCTCTTCCCTATCTGTTATCCCTTGATATCGATAGAAATCTTTTTGTCCAGGCAATCAATATCTCTTTTACTTTATCAAGCCTCGTCATGCTTGTGGGGATGAAATATTGGGGGTATTTACCTCCTTCGACGTCAATGGTCGCAGTGGGTGGCATTATTCCGGTTTTAATTGCATTGTATTTATCCGGGGAAATGCGGAAAAAACTTACGGGAAAGGTTCATCGCCGACTGGTGTTGATGTTTTTATTGGTCACAGGTTCAATTCTGGTGCTTAAAGCTCTGGTATCGGTCTTTGGTTTAGAGCTCTGATTGCCGCATTATATTTGCAGCGGTTTGTGGCTCAGCCTGAAACCGGGTTGCGTCTTTCGCAGGGAATTTTTACCTGGCATAGTCCGCATGGCGTTTCATAGGCTCCAAGGATCTCTTTGGCATAGGGTGCGGTCACGCCCCGAATGTAGTCGAAACAGGCTTTTTTGTCGTGCCCTTTGGCGGTGATGGCATCGACCGGGCACCTTTTGATGCAGGCCCCGCAAGTTCCCTTTGCGTACCACAGGCAGTTTGCAGTGTGTGAGGTGTTTTTTCTTGTGTCTGGTTTGATTTTGGCATTAATAATGACGGAGCCAATTCTTACCGCTTTGCCACGCTCCGTGATAAAGCCATCTGAAAGGCCGAATGTTCCAAGTCCGGCGACAAACGCCGTGTGCCGCTCGGACCAGTTTGAAGCCAACCCGAATTTTTTTGATTCCCGGTAACCGAATCCTTCCGTGATGGCTGGAGCTGCGGCCTTTATTCCTGAGGCTCTGAAAGTATCGCGAACCGTGGCCCGCAGATATTCGTTGAATTTTTCTCCATAATGCCTGGAGTGAACCCATCTGGAGGCGGGAAGTTTGTCTGCTTTTCTCTGGTCCACCAGGGTCCTTTCGGTCTGTGGCAGAATCCAGCAGATGACACTCAGCTGGTGTTCAGAAAAAGTTTCACTGGGATAAGCCAGTTGCATGATTTCAGCTGGAGTCCAATAGAATGGGCCAATCAGCTTCTTATAAGAGGCGAAAAGGGGGTCGTCGCCGGCAGCAAAGCCGATGATCGAGCTATCCCATGATCTTTCGTCAAAACCTTTCAGGGTGTTGACCGGAGAGGTTTCCACGATTCCGTGTACGGTTCTTTCTGCCAATGTCCGCAATTGTGCTGAATTCATATTGTCTTCCTTGTCATTAACTCCCGGGTCAGCTTCTCTGCCCGTTCCACAGGCCAGAGGTCGCGGTAGTTTTTTACTGCAATGTTGGCTCCCTCATAGATGACGTAGATCATCTCCGCGAGAGTATCCTGATCGGGGTAGTCAGCCAGCTTGTTTTTGATCAGCTTGATCAGTCGGCTCTTATGCTGTTTGACCGCTTGCCGGAGGATGCTCTCATGTGCGTTGATTTCAGCAGAGATGTTCAGGAAAGGGCAGCCGTTGAAGTTATTTGTCCGTGCGTTATGGCGAATGTTTCCGAACAGGTTGCAGATCCGGTCGGCAGGGGTATCCCCGATATTGAGAAAACTCTCCTGCCGGGCGTTGGCCGTGAGACTGCGTTGCTCCAGATATTCCCGACATAGTTCCTCTTTCGACGGGAAATATTGGTAGAAGCTGGCTTTTGCCACTTCCGCTTCCTTGATGATCTGGTTAATCCCCGTTGCCCGGTAACCCTGCTCGTAAAAGAGTCTGTCCGCGGTGTTCAGAATTCGTTCTTTGACCGGTAATTTATCCATGGCTTGATTATAGACAGACAGGTCTGTCTGTCAAGCGGTAAGTTAAATTATTTTGGGAGCATGCCGGGACCATTCTATTGGGTCCGGATTTTTCAGCGGACGGATTCAGCTGTACTGCCGGCTAGTTGACCCAAGACTTTCATCCCTTCCTCCATCTCTGTATTCCATATACCATTAGAACTGAGTCGGATGAAATTATTGTATTTATCCTGAGTTGAGAAGATCGGACCGGGAGCGATGCCGATACCGGCTTGCCGGGCCTGGTAAAAAAGTTCGATGGCATCAATTTCCCCAGGGAGTTCAACCCAGATGGCGGCTCCCCCTTCCGGGAATCCGGCTCTGGTTGTTGCTGGAAAATGCCGTTGCAAGCTGAGTAATAATGTTTCCATCTGCCCTTGTATCGCACTACGCAAGCGCCGCAGGTGGCGTTCGTAGTAACCTTCACGCAGGAAAGATGTCATTGCCATCTGATTCGGTACGGCAGTACAGATGTTGGTGGTGGTTTTTATATCGAGAGCTTTTTCGTAATAGCGGCCAGGAAACATCCAACCAACGCGATAACCGGGGGCCACTGTTTTGGAAAATGAAGAGCAGAGAATGACTTGTCCTTGCTGGTCAAAGCTTTTAAAGGTTGCCGGACGTTTGCTGCCAAAATACAGATCACCGTAAACATCGTCTTCGACCAGTGGGATTGATTGCTCTGCAAGTAATCTGACGATTTGCTGTTTTTTGGTGTCATCAGTGAAACTGCCGTCGGGGTTATTGAAGTTGGGGGCCAGAATGGCAGCTTTAATGTCAAAGCGGGTCATGGCTTTTTTAATATCATCAGGATCGATACCGGTTGTTGACGAAGGGATTTCTATCGCCCTCAATCCGCAATTTTCCAGGAGTTGAAGGAAACAAAAGTAGCTGGGAGACTGGATCAGAACATTGTCCCCAGGGCGAGTCAACGCGCGTAGAGCGATGGCGATTCCCTCTATCGCACCCGAAGTAATCAGGATTTCTTCCGGGGTGACAGTGATCCCGGAAGCCAGCGAATGTAGCGCGAGTTGCCGGCGTAATTCGATATCACCGTTGACAGAAGAGTAATTCATTCCCAACGTTGGATTTTCACGCAGGGCCGATGTTAACAGACGGGTCAGTGTTTTTGAGGGAAGCAATTCCACTGCCGGGGAGACAACTCCCAAAGGGAGAAGATTTGGATTGCCGAGAGCCTGAAGAACAGTCTGGATGAGGTCATTGCGTTGCCCAAGCGTGGGTTTCATTTCCAGGCGAGGGCGACTGGCCGGAGATGGAAGCCGTGTTATGCCGCTGTTGAGATAGTAGCCGGAACGGTCGCGAGCAACAATAATCCCTTTTTTTTCCAATTCGAGATAAGCTTGGCTGATGGTCGATATGCTGACGGACAGTTGTCGACTCAGTTGTCTTAACGAAGGAAGTTTGTCCCCTGCTTTCAAGGTTTGGCTGGCAACCAGATCCATAATGTGTTGTTCAACTTTGCGGTAGCGAAAAGTATTCTGATGCATAAATTTCTCCGATCAAACTGTAATGATTTATTTTAAAATAAACTGTATCTGTTTTGTAAACAGATTATACGATTTAATGCCAGAATCTTAAAAAAATTGTGATGGATCTTGAAAGGGGAAGCTTATGAAAACGATTGGTTTACTGGGTGGAATGAGTTGGGAATCTACGGTTCTGTATTATCAACTCCTCAATGAAGGAGTTCGGGAACGTCTTGGCGGTTTGCATTCGGCCAAAGTTTTAATGCACAGCGTTGATTTTGCCGAGATTGAGCAGTTTCAAGTCAACGGTCAATGGCAAGAGGCGGGAAATAAACTGGGTGATGCGGCGTTGGGATTAACGCTCTCCGGAGCAGATATGATTTTGATCTGTACCAACCTGATGCATAAAGTTGCGCCCATTATTGAAGCGCAAATCAAAGTGCCTTTACTCCACATTGCCGATGCTACAGGCAAGGCGATCAAAGGGCAGGGGCTGAAAAAAGTCGGCTTGCTGGGAGCCCGCTATACCATGGAGGAGGATTTTTACCGGCAACGGCTGTTGGATAACTTTGGTCTGGATGTTATCATCCCCGAGCCTGAAGATCGGGAATATGTTCATCAGGCTATTTTCAAAGAACTTTGTGTCGGAAAATTTACTGATGGAACGCGTAAGAACTATCTGACTATTATTGATAAATTGCGTGATCAGGGGGCGGAAGGGGTGATTCTCGGTTGTACCGAGATACCGCTGTTGGTTCGTCAGGACGATACCGACTTGCCGCTATTTAATACGGCGGCATTACATGCCCGTTATGCGTTGGAACAAGCTTTTACTGAGGATGAAAATAGCAATTCTTGAAATTATTCACCGCTAAACTCATGGATAAAGAGGCTTTGCGTGATCAGATTCTGACTCGATTGAAGTCTGATTACGCTCTGCTTCTGCAGGCGGCGAAGACCGCCCATGCTGCTGCAATCCATGAGGAGAGCATCCCCGATAACAAATATGCAACTTTAGGCCTGGAGGCGTCTTATCTTGCTCAGGGCCAGGCCAATCGCGCTCAGGAAATTCAGCAGGCGATACAAGAATATCAGCAATTGTCATTACCGCAGTTTTCCGCTGAATCGGTTATTCGTTTGACTGCAGTCGTGCAGCTGGAGGATGACGCAGGAAAAATGCGGCTGGTTTTTCTGGGCCCCGCTGCGGGGGGACTGGTGTTGGAGCTTGACGGGGTGGAGATCATGATCATTACCCCGGTTTCACCTCTGGGGCAAGAGTTGCTTGGCCGACAGGTTGGAGATCAGATCGAGCTTAAAAGTAACGGTATACGAGAATACGAAATTGTTTCAATCTGCTGATACGACATCTGAGCGGGTCAACATATCTTTTTTCGGGGCTATTTTCGATCTGAGCCGATATAGATAGCTGAAAGAATCAGGAGAATACCGAAAATCTCGATTCCTCCTGTTGGCCGATCAAAGAAAAGAGTATCCCAGACCAGCGCAAGAGTTGGCTGCAACAGCAGGATCAGACCGGCAACCGTAGCCTGGATATGTTTGATTGCCGATGAAATGAGTGACCAGCCGAGAGTGGTACTGACAACACCGACACCGATCAGAGCAAAAAGCGAGTTGGTGTCGGGAATGATAAATGATGCACCGTTCAGTGGCGCAATAACGGCGAGTAACAGCGCGCTGGGGATGGCAACCATGAGCATGGCCGCGACGCTGTTTACGGAACTATCGTTGAGTGACATTTTCAATAGCAGGATATAGCCGGAATAAAAAATGGCTGCCATCAGGCCCAGAAGGATTCCCAATTCATAGCCCTTTTCAAGACTCTTTACGTCAACTCCAGTAATAAAAAACAGACCGCAGAGGGCCATAACTACCGCCAGAATAAACATCTTTGAAATCTTCTGTTTGAAAAATAGCCAGGAAAACAGGGCGGTGAAGAAAATCTGAAAGTTAGCCAGCAACGTTGACAATCCGGGACCAATAAGGACGATACTACGGTGCCAGCACATAAAGTCAATGGCTAGAACAGCCCCGCCGAGCCAAAGCAACAACCTTGGGCGTTGTGCCATTTTCAGATTTTCGCGACGTAAAAACATCAGCACCAAGAGCGACATCGCTGCGAACAGCTGTCGGTAGAATCCTGCGGTGTCAGGTGGAACGTCAGCAAGTTTGATAAAAATGGGGGAAAAGCTGATACAGATAGAGCCGAACAGTAATTTCAACAGTGGAAATGGTTGAGGGCTGGTGCTGCTGTGGTGTCTCACTTTTATCTTTATTCCTTTGTTCTGCTGCAAGATGTCAATTCAGAGCTGACATGGAGAGGACTTCTTCTGTGGCGAAAAGAGCGCTGTCAGTTGTCTCTTAAAAACAATGATTTGTCCAGTATTTAAGAGCGTCACCAGCTTTATTAGTTACAGCTTTATGATATGGAATCCGATGGGCCTTATCTTCTGGATGGGCAAAACTTCTGCGTTCTTTATTGACCCTTGCAAAACAAGAGTGTATCAACATCCCTGACACAAATAGATTTAATTCACACTCCAGATATTGAGCCTACATGATTCACTTTAATCGAAAGAAATTTAAGCTGCTACGGACCGAAGCCGGATTGTTGCTTCCTCTGGCGGCGCCGATTCTGGCTGCGCAATTGGCACAACAAGCTCTTGCTTTTACCGATACCGTGATGGCCGGCCGCGTGAGTGCCACTGATCTTGCTGGTGTTGCGGTTGGCGGCAGTATCTGGGGGCCGCTGTTTCTGTTTCTTTATGGAGTCCTGCTGGCAATTACTCCTATGGTTGCACAATTGTATGGAGCAGGGAAAATTTCTGAAACCGGACCCTTGGCGCGCCGTGGAGTTCTTGTCTCGCTTCCCCTCGTCCTCATAATCATTTTGTTGCTACGTAATGCCAGCATCGTTTTTTCCCCAATGGGTGTAGACCCACAGGTTGCTGCTATTTCTGCTGACTATCTTAAAGCGATTTCCTGGGGCGTTCCAGCGTTGACTCTGTTTTTTTTATTACGAAATCTGAGCGAAGGCCTCGGGATGGTACGGCCCAGCATGTTGATTGGCCTTGCCTGCATTCCTGTGAATGTGGCAGGCAATTATGTTTTTATTTACGGCAAACTCGGTTTTCCAGCCATGGGAGGAGCCGGTTGCGGCTGGGCATCCGCTCTCAGTCTCTGGTTTATGTGTGGCTGCATGGTTCTGACTATCTGGCGGGTCAGGCGTTATAATATGACCCACTTTTTCGATCTTACCAGGAAATGTGGTGTCGAAGACGCAGTTCAGTTCATTCGCCTGGGACTGCCGATCGGTATTTCTTTGCTGGTAGAAGCCAGTATTTTTGCCTTGATTGCTTTGTTTTTGTCGCCACTGGGAGCGATGACGGTCGCTTCACATCAGATTACCCTGAATTATTCTTCCATGATTTTTATGATCCCTTTAAGTATTTCCAGCGCCATCACCATTCGGGTTGGCCACGCTATCGGCAGGCGTCGTTTTGACAGAGCTCGACTGGTGAGTATTGCGGGAATAACTTTGAATTCATTGATTGCTCTCTTGACCGCAGCTCTGACTATGGTCTTTGCCAGACACATTGCCGGGATCTACACACATGATCAGCAGGTTATCACCATTGCCGTCGGCCTTTTGTACTTGAATGCCCTCTATCAATTGTCCGACGCCTTTCAAGTCGGTGCGGCCGCAGCCTTGCGCGGCTACAAAGATACGCGTGTTCCGTTGTTGATGGTTATTATTTCCTACTGGGGGATTGGTCTGCCCCTTGGGTACAGTTTAGCTTTGACCAATACATTCGGTTCTCCGCTCGGGGCTAAAGGTTTCTGGTTGAGTTTGCTGATAGGTCTCAGCGTTGCGGCAATATTGCTGGGCTTACGGTTGCGTAAAGTTGCCCGCAAGGAGATTGTTTTTTCCGAGAGAGGGTGATCTTGAGGGGGAGTTTGACTCAATTGGAGCAAACGAGAATTTTTTCACTGTTGAATTCAACGGTGTCACCGGCAGTGATTTTTTTCCGTTTCTGTGTTTCTGTCGCTCCGTTGACCAAAACCTGACCTGCAGCAATCACTGCTTTCGCTTCACCGCCGCTGGAGGACAATCCTTCAATTTTTAGAATTTTGTAGAGTTCGATAAATTTGCGACCTTCCAGAATGAAACTCTTCATTGAATCTTCCTCTTGCGTTGCGGGCTGTGGTTTTTAAGTGTACAGTTGGTTTTTGTCGCGACCCAGACGGCATGACGATAGCCACCCTTGCCTGGTCGTTCACAGCGCACGTCGAATCCTGCAGAATCAAGACGGCTTTCAAAGCCAGGGTCAGGGTTTTCTCCCCAAATTGCGAAAACCCCATCGTTTTTCAGCGCACGATGACATTGCTCAATGGCGCGGCTGCCATAAAGGGGGTCGTTGCGTCGGTCGGTCTGTGGTCCGGGCCCGCGATAGAGGTCATAAATAATCGCCTCAAAGCTTTCGGGCTTTGCCAGCTTGACCAGTTGAGCGACATCTCCGATTTTGACAGTGACCCGAGGATCAGCGGCAGCTGCAGCGGTTAATTCCGCCAACGGCCCTAGACACCATTCCTTGATTTTTGGATTCAGTTCAGCAACTAGCACTTTGGCACAGTCTGTCAATTCATCCAGCACAGCTCGCAAGGTGATCGCCATCCCCAGACCTCCAACCAGTACCTGTGGATTGGGGTGTTTTTTCAACTGGTGGCAACCAAGCTTGCCGAGTGCCATTTCTGAACGTTGCGCTTTGCTGTTCATCAGAATCTGTGTACCGACGGTAATTAGGAAATCACCTGCACCTCGCTTGCGCAGTTCCAGCACCCCTTCATCATCTGTTTCAAAGCGGTCGAGGACCTGCCAGGGAATAGCCATATTTGCTCCTTAACTCTAGGGGATTATCCGTACTAGAGGCTCAGATACGTCTCGCCCTGATAATGCTCAGCGCGCATTTTAGAAACTTCGGTGCTTTCAAGGTATTCGTCAAAAGTAAGCGTTCGGTCAATGAACCCGGCTGGGGTAAATTCGATGATACGGTTAGCGACGGTTGAAAGAAATTTATGGTCATGACTGGTAAACAGGAGCACTTCCGAAAAAGCCATCAGGCCGTTGTTCAGAGCAGTGATTGACTCTAGATCAAGGTGATTAGTCGGCTCATCAAAAATTAGAGCGTTGGCCTCGTTGAGCATCATTTTGGAGAGCATGCAGCGAACCTTTTCTCCTCCGGAGAGAACCGAAGTCTGCTTTTTTGCCTCGTCGCCGGAGAATAACATCCGTCCCAGAAAGCCACGGGCAAAACTTTCCCCCTCGGTTGGGGCGAACTGTAGTAACCAGTCGACCAGAGTTAAATCCTTTTCAAAGTAGCTGCTGTTATCGATCGGGAAAAACGCCGGGGTGATGGTTACTCCCCAGCGGAAGCTGCCGCTGTCCGGCTCGATGACACCTTCGAGAATCTGAAACAAGGTGGTTTTAATCAGGCTGTCACCACCGATAAAGGCAACCTTGTCCCCTTTATTCAGGGTCAGACTGAAATAGTCCAGCACTTTGACACCATCAATGCTTTTGCACAGGTCTTTAATCTCAAGAATGATGTCTCCACAGGCTCGTTCCGGTTTAAACACCACGAAAGGATATCGGCGTGAGGACACGGGCATATCTTCTATGGTCAATTTTTCCAGCAGCTTCTTCCGTGAAGTGGCCTGCTTGGCTTTCGATGCATTGGACGAAAATCGTTGAATAAAGGATTTCAACTCTTCGGCTTTGTCGCTGGCTTTGCGGTTTTCTTCCTGCTTCTGATGCAGTGCCAACTGGCTGGCCTCGTACCAGAAATCGTAGTTACCAACATAAACGGTGATCTTTCCAAAGTCGATATCGGCAACGTGGGTGCAGACCTGATTGAGAAAGTGTCGGTCGTGTGAGACAACAATCACGGTATTCTGAAACCGGGCGAGAAAGTCTTCCAGCCATTGAATCGATTTCAGATCAAGGTGGTTGGTGGGTTCATCCAGTAGAAGCACATCAGGATTGCCAAACAGAGCTTGGGCCAGTAGTACCCGTATCTTTTCACCCCCCTCGAGCTCCTTCATCTGTTTACTGAGAAGATCGTCACCGATGCCAAGACCACTGAGTAGCACTGCCGCTTCCGATTCTGCTTCGTAGCCGTTCATCTCGGCAAATTCAGCCTCCAGCTCTCCTGAACGAACACCGTCTTCATCAGTGAACTCTGTCTTGGCGTAAATCGCTTCACGTTCGGCTTTTACTTTGAATAGCCGCTCGTGTCCCATCATCACCGTGTCGATGACGCTGTGTTCGTCAAACGCAAAGTGATCCTGGCGCAACATTGCGATCCGTTCACCTGTTCCGACAGAAATCGCCCCTTTGTCGGCTTCTGATTCTCCGGCTAGAATTTTGAGAAAAGTCGATTTTCCAGCGCCATTGGCTCCAATCAGTCCATAGCAGTTGCCGGGAACGAACTTGATGTTAACATCTTTAAAAATGGTACGTTTGCCATAGGCGAGACAGATATTTGTGGCACTGATCATGGTTGTGTCATTTCCTGAAATAAAAAATAAAAATAAAAGACCACAAGGACAAAACCCCGTGGTCTTCGCGCAGCGAATCTATATCATTGATTTCCTGCTCAAGCAATGTTTTTCCGAGCCAAATAAAAACTCCAAATTTTGTTGTGATTAAAGTAAACTCTCGACCCTGATATTCTTATGCGCTGATAACTTCGGCTGATTCTTTCTTTTATAAGGACCGCGTTTTATGATCATTGGATTTGCTGGGAAGGCTGCTTCGGGAAAAACAACGGCTGCGAGATATCTTACGGAGCTACAGGACAATATCGTCATTCTGCCAATGGCAGTGGTGTTGCGGCAGGAAGTCGAAAATTTCATTCGTCAGGTCGGAGCCGAAGATCAAGTACCACTGGTTTACGGTGATCAGGATGATAAAGTTCGGGTGTTTTACATTGATGAAAAAAAAGCTCACCAGCTTTGTCCTGCCTGGGATGCTTTTGTCTGCCTGAATCAGGATATCCAGGATCGACTCGGGCAGACTGCAGTGACTGTGCGTCGGATTCTGCAGTGGTGGGGGACGGAATTTCGCCGCGCTCAGGATCCTGATTACTGGACCAAAGCGTGGGAAAAAAAGCTGCAGGGATATGATCTGAAAAATACGCACATTCTGGTTGACGATGTCCGTTTTGTGAACGAACTGGAAATCATCGAGAAGCAGGGCGGGGTCTTTATCAAAATTGAGCGTCCCGGATTTAATGGTGCAAATAATCACAGCAGTGAGAATTCTCTTGATGATTATGACGCCTGGGATCTTGTTATTTTAAATGACGCTAGCTTGAAAGAGTTTAACCAGCAGGTCGAGGCCCACATCCTGCCACTGCTCAAGGAGGACTAATTGCTCCAAGGCTTTTGTTCTGATTCATACCCGGATTGTTTTCCCGCCAAAATGTTAAAAATATCAATTCTTGAGCTTTCCGAGTCGCCCAAAAGTATTTTTTAACCCCCATATATGGACATTGGAGTGACTGCCATGGTTTTGCCAGAGCGTGTTTCAACTGGTTATGTTGAACTGGATCACATTCTTGATGGGTTGAGAATCGGCGATAATGTTGTTCTCAAGGTAGAATCTATTGAAAATTATCGTTATTTTATCGGTCCTTTTGTTGACCAGGCTTTGCGGGATGGCCGGCAAATCAACTATATGCGTTTTGGTGATCACCTGCCTTTGCTAGGTGAATCCCCCCAAATAAAAATACATCAACTTGATCCGCGTCTGGGATTCGAATCTTTTGCTAGAAGTGTTTACAATATTGCGACAGAGCAAGGTTCTGGAGCTTTTTATGTTTTCGACTGTCTGTCCGATCTCCTTTCAGCGTGGGCAACAGATCATATGGTCGGTAACTTTTTCCGGGTCACTTGTCCCTACCTGTTTGAACTGGATACGGTTGCTTATTTTGCGCTGATTCGGGATCACCATTCCTTTAAAACTGTTGAACAGATTCGTGATACCACTCAGGTCCTGATTGATGTTTTCAACCACGAAGATCATTTTCATATTCAACCCTTAAAGGTTTGGCAACGCCGCTCTCCCACCATGTTTTTGCCCCACCATAAAAAGGGAGATAAATTTATTCCGCTGAGCAACAGTTTTGAATCAACGCGTCTGTTCAATTCTCTTGCGGCACGAACCAGGGATTCGTCAAGAAGGCAGATCGACCATTGGCACCGACTTTTTATTGAAGCTGAAGAACTATGCCAGGAAATTTCAACGGAAATTGAGCGTGCTGACATGGTACGTCATATCTGTCGGCATATGATTGCTCGTGAAGAGAGAATGTTGACCCTTACAAGGCAATACTTTTCTTTACATGAGTTGCTTGAGATTAAATCCCGGGTGATCGGGACTGGTTTCATTGGTGGTAAAGCTGTTGGAATGTTGCTGGCACATAACATTTTGCGGCAGGATGAATCTTTTAATTGGGATGATTACCTTGAACACCATGACTCCCATTATGTTGGATCAAACGTTTACTATTCATACATTGTGCATAATGGCTTGTGGCGACTATTTATGCGGCAAAAGACGGAGGATGACTATTTCTCTGCTGCCACAGAATTAAGGGAGAAGATGCTAGAAGGATCTTTTCCGGATAAAATTCGTGAGGGGTTTCAGCAACTTCTGGAATACTACGGCCAATATCCAATTATTATCCGTTCCAGCTCTTTACTGGAGGATGGTTTCGGGAATGCCTTCGCTGGCAAGTATGACAGCTTTTTCTGTGTCAACCAAGGGAGCCCGGAAGAACGTTTGCAGCAGTTGGAAACTGCCGTTCGCAAAATTTTTGCCAGTGCTATGAGTGAAGATGCATTAACCTACCGATTGCAACGAGGGCTTTCTCACCAGGATGAGCAGATGGCGTTATTGGTCCAGCGGGTTTCAGGCGCGTATCGGGACCATTATTATCTGCCGGAACTTTCTGGGGTTGGAGTTTCCTACAATACCTTTGTGTGGGATAAGGAAATGGACCCGCAATCTGGAATGTTGCGTCTTGTTGTCGGTCTGGGAACTCGCGCGGTTGATAGAGCTGAAGTTGACTACCCTCGTGTTATTGCTCTTGATTCACCCAAAAAACGTCAGCATAAAGGATTTGAGGATGTCCGCAAGTTTTCTCAGCATGATGTTGATCTTTTGAATGTGAATACAAACAGCTTAGAAACAGTTTCTTTGCTGAAGTTAACCCAGGAAGATGTCAATATCCCCTGGTCCCTTTATGCCGTCAAAGATTATGAAACCATGCAACTTTTGACTCAGCGTCAACAGAAACAGCAAGATGTCTGGCGATTGACCTTTGATGATTTTCTAGAAAAGACCAGTTTTACAACAATAATGAAGCGTCTGCTGAAGACGATTGAAGCTGCCTACGAATATCCGGTTGATGTCGAATTTACTGTAAATTTTACGACAGATCGGATCATCAAGATTGACGTTGTTCAGTGTCGCCCATTGCAAACCAAGGGGTCTAAAACGCATCTCGAAATTCCTGAGAATGTTTCTGCTGAAAAAGTGCTTTTTCGTTCTTCCGGGAATTTTATGGGTGGAAATATTTCGCAGGATATTGAATGGATTATCTGGGTTGAACCTTCTGAATACCTTCAATTGCCATTGGTTGAGAAGTACGAGATTGCACGTGTGATCGGGGCGTTAAATAAGCTGATTGCCAATCAGGAAAATAGCCAAACTATGCTTCTTGGTCCTGGTCGTTGGGGTACGACAACACCTTCCTTAGGGGTGCCTATCAGTTTTTCCGAGATCAGCAACCTGAGTGTTCTGGTTGAGGTTGCTTTTACTTCTGGAGATCTTATGCCGGAGCTCTCCTTTGGTTCCCATTTCTTTCAGGATCTGGTTGAGGCAGATATTTTCTATCTGGCGTTGTTTCCTGAGAATAAAAATTGCTTTCTCAATCAAGCCTGGTTTAAGGACAGTCACAATTCTCTTGCAGAGCTTCTTCCGTCATCCAGCCGTTATAAAGAAGTGGTCAAGGTTTATAATGCCTCCAAGGCTGGAGTGCGCCTGATGGCAGATGTTATCTCTCAAAGATTGATCTGCTGTATAGAGTAAGGTTTTTTAAGGATTTCTTCAAAAACAAAAAGCCCCCGAAGAGACCGGGGGCTTTTTGTTTTATCTGTAGGGCTGTGGGTCAGACAACACCCATGGCCAGCATCGCACGTGAAACCTTAATAAAGCCGGCGATGTTAGCACCGACGACATAGTTTCCTGGTGAGCCGTATTCTTCAGCTGTTTCGTAGCAATCTTTGTGTATATTCTGCATGATTTTGTGTAAGCGGTCTTCAGTGTAGGCAAAATCCCAAGAATCGCGGCAGGCATTCTGCTGCATTTCCAGAGCACTCGTAGCAACACCACCAGCATTGGCAGCTTTCCCCGGGCCATAAGCGATACGCGCATCGATAAAGACCTGAACTCCTTCCGGGGTGGTTGGCATGTTCGCCCCTTCACCTACGGCAATACAACCATTTTTGATGAGGAGTGTAGCATCTTTACCATTGATCTCATTCTGTGTTGCTGAAGGCATAGCCACTTGACAAGGGATTTCCCAGATGTTTCCACCGGCTACATATTTGGCGTGTTTGTGCTTTTCAGCATAAACACTGATCCGACGTCTTTCGATTTCCTTGATTTGCTGTACTAATTCCAGGTCAATCCCTTTTTCGTCGTAAATATATCCGCCCGAATCGGAACAAGCGACAACCTTTCCACCGAGTTGATGGATCTTTTCAATGGTGTAGATAGCAACATTTCCGGACCCTGAGACAACGCAGGTTTTGCCGTCAAATGATTCCCCACGAACTTTGAGCATTTCGTCAACAAAATAAGCTGCACCGTAACCAGTTGCTTCAGTCCGAACCAATGATCCTCCCCAGTTTACACCCTTGCCGGTGAGGACACCTGCTTCCCAGCGATTGGTAATGCGCTTGTATTGGCCAAACATGAAGCCTATTTCGCGGCCACCAACCCCGATATCGCCGGCAGGAGTATCTGTGTGCTCACCAATGTGACGATAGAGCTCAGTCATGAAACTCTGGCAAAAGCGCATGATATCCCCATCGGTTTTTCCCTTTGGATCAAAATCTGAGCCACCTTTGCCACCACCGATAGGCAAACCTGTTAGAGCATTTTTGAAGATTTGCTCAAACCCAAGAAATTTAATAATACCGAGATAGACTGATGGATGGAAACGCAGTCCACCTTTGTAGGGGCCGAGGGCGCTGTTGAACTCGACGCGGAAGCCGCGATTAATCTGAACTCTGCCGTGAGTATCCACCCAGGGAACCCGGAAAATGATCTGACGCTCAGGTTCGCAGATACGTTCAATAAGCTTGTAATGCGCAAACTCTGGGTTTTTGACTAAGACTGGGCCAAGGGACTCAAGAACTTCCCTGACTGCCTGGTGGAACTCAACTTCGCCAGGATTGCGGGCAAGAACTTCTTGAAATATGGGTTCAATTTTTTCATCCATAGATGCTGTCATAATCTTTCCTCCTGAGAATAGAATGGTTAAATTGCTTATTAAATAGGCAGAGAGTGGATAGTTGGATCTGTTAGTGCATTGCTTGTGTGAAAATAACACTATTTTGCTTAAAAAATAAACTTAAACTATGGGTGAAGAATATCTGAGGGTAAAAAATGGGCATTTGTTCTCTGGAAGGATGGACGATCATGGAAGCTGGCACGCATTCGGATTTTTACCGAAGAGATCTGGGCTGATGACCCTTCAGTTTGCTATTAAATGTCGAGGCGGTTTGACTTGTTGTATTTTGGGCATTAAAGAGCCGCTTCACTTTTGACTAAGCCATAAGTGGTTGCTTGCATAAGTTAAATAAACCCACTGCAGGAGCGTTGTCCAGGACGATGATCATCGCTTTTAGATGTCTATTGTCTCAGCACTTTCCCACCGGGGCCATGTAAACCGTAAACTCATCAATGCCATCAACCCCCAGCAGTTGATCTATTAATTCCTGATTGAAAGCTGCGATTGCG
This sequence comes from uncultured Desulfuromusa sp., assembly GCF_963675815.1. Taxonomy (NCBI): domain Bacteria; kingdom Pseudomonadati; phylum Thermodesulfobacteriota; class Desulfuromonadia; order Desulfuromonadales; family Geopsychrobacteraceae; genus Desulfuromusa; species uncultured Desulfuromusa sp. The sequence continues at coordinate 110,915 of NZ_OY776574.1, read as the reverse complement.
CAGGTCCCACAGTTCATGGTCTCACAGGCCAGATAAAGGTTCTGGCAGATATGCCCCGCATCCAGCAAAATAACCCGGTGAGCTGCGGTGGTGTAACGCCATTCGGTGCGGTAGGGAAGTGCGGCCCAGACAAAAATGACGGGAGCAGCGGCAGCAAAAGCCTGTCCTAAAGTTGCCGGTGCTATTTTTTCAACCAGGTCCTCATCTTTTTTCTCTAAAATTAAAGCATGTTCAATTGGCAGGTAGCGATAGACTCCAACACCCAACCCCTCTACATTGGAAACCAGCAGATAGGTCTCGAACGGGTGTCGGCATCCGGCTGAGGGAACTGTACGTAGCGCTGTTCCGGGGGCCAGTTCTTTTTTTATCCCTTGGGTTGACCAGAGGAGGAAGGCCAGCTCTGCCAGGGAAAGAGTTTCAGAGTTGAAGCGACGTCGACTTTTACGGTTGCTGATGGCATCCAAAAGATCAGTGCCACGCAATGTCTTCCATTTTTCTCCAGAGGGAAGAGGAATTAATTTCTGGTCCGGTCGGGGAGGTTTCTGCACCGGGGGCGGTTCAATACCTTGATGCTGGTCAGTGAAGCGGAAGTTGATGATTTGCCGCAATGAATCTTTCAAAAAATCTCGATGTTCCGCATTTCTCTCGTTCTCCATGGAAAACTCTCTTTATCTGTAGGAAGCTTAAATGTTTGTTCTTTTAAGGATGATAACTTTTACTTATAAAATTTTCCTGATCACAGGTCTATGGTTGATTTCTTATCAGAACACCCTTAAAGATGTAAACTTGGAATAAATGCTCCTATTCAGGTTTTCTTTGTTTACAATCCCTCGAATGTTGTAGAGTTTTTATGCCGCCGATGACCCACTGGTCATCTTATGGAAGAATGATTGATATCCCTGATGGATTCAACATGGAGGAAGAAAAAATATGACAAACAAAACGATCCGCATTATTGGTGTGCCTATCGACCTGGGACAAAGTCAACGCGGGGTTGATATGGGGCCGAGTGCTCTTCGCTATGCCGGGTTGTCGGCACGACTGAAGTCTTTGGGATATCAGCTCCACGATGAAGGGAATTTGTATGTTCCGGTGCGGGATTCTCTTGCTGAAAAACATAATGGTGGTTTTCTTGAAGCGGTGCAGCAAGTGTGTCAATCGGCTTATGATGCCGCAACGGATGCCATTGCAGTTGGAGATATTCCGCTTTTTCTGGGGGGTGATCATTCGCTGGCAATCGGAACGATCGGAGGTGTCTCTGCTCAGGAGGCCGTTGGTGTGATCTGGGTGGACGCCCATGGCGACGCAAATTCTCCGACCACCTCACCTTCGGGAAATATCCATGGCATGCCGATAGCAGCCTTGCTGGGGGAGGGTTATCCTGAACTGGTCAACATCGGCCGCACAGGGGCAAAGTTGTCAGGGAAGGATATCGTCATGATCGGTATCCGTGATCTGGATGGTGCTGAACGCGACTGGCTGAAACAGAGTGGCGTCAAGGTTTATACCATGCGCGATCTTGATGAACGGGGAATGGGAACAGTGACCCGTGAGGCTCTGGACTTTCTAAAAGGGCACAAGCGGATTCATGTCAGCCTCGATATGGATGCTCTTGATCCCAATATCGTCCCCGGTGTCGGGACCCCATCTTCCGGAGGTTTAAGTTACCGGGAAGCGCAATTGTTGATGGAGATTATAGCCGATACCGGTAAACTGGCTTCCGCAGATATCGTGGAAATTAATCCGATACTTGATCATGAAAACTGCACCGCGAAGGTGGCCGTCGATCTGGCCGCATCCCTGTTTGGGAAGAGTATTTTTTAACGTAATTTCTTATTCCATTGAAATCAATGCATAGCCCTGATTCTGATAACCGATCAAAGATGTATAGCCGTTGGCGACAACTGTGATGTATGGAAGAAAATCGTTCGTGTTGATTTTTGCAAGATCGGCAGCTATTGCGCACTGTTCAAGAGGAAAACCAAGCCGGTTTAAATACCTTAATAGCTTTTCAATTTGCAGTTTTTTCTCACGATCTTTCTGGTCGATATACGTTTTTCCTGCGGTCAAAAAAGGACTTGCTTTGCCACGAAATGTAAGAACGAACTGGGGATTTTTCCCTGCAGAACTCAGCTGCTGATAGGTTTTTTTGATCAGCTGTAATCGCAGTGCAAGAATATCGGGATTCCCCTGGTTAATGTCAAAAACAGCTCTGGTTGCAGTCAGACCCTGGAGTGCATCATCATTGTTGAACTCAGCAGCGGAAACCAGGTTGAAGGGGACAAATAGCAGGCAGGTGAAGAGGAGCAGATGTTTCATGACAGCCTCCTTTGATTTGCGGTGGGCTTAGCGTTTGGACTTTCTCCTTTATACTCTAGTCCCGCTGGCATGATAAGGACAAGGTCTGCTCTTCATTTTACTTGCTTATTGCGTAACCGATTCTTTCTTATTTTTTTAGATAGGTATTTCGGTTTTCTTTACCACTGTTTTAAGTGCAAAGGACGATTGTACCCTCAGAACTCCCGGGATACTGGTCAGTTGGTTGTGCAAGCGCATGTAGTCATTATTGTCACGAACGATCACCCGTAAGAGAAAATCACTGTCTCCTGACATCAGGTAGCATTCCATGACCTCCTTGACCTTGCCGATCTCTTTGCCGAAATATTGCAGTTTTTCCTGTTGTTGCCCCTCTAGTGTCACTCTGACAAAAACATTTCCGGGCTTGCCGATGGCCGCCTGATCGATCAGCATCACATACTTGTCTATAATTCCGTTCTGTTCCAGTAGCCGTACCCGGCGCAAACATGCAGATTCAGAGAGTTTAACCTTCTCTGCGAGCTGGACATAAGTCAGCCGCCCATCCTTTTGCAGTGCAGACAGAATTCTGTGATCAATGGCATCTATTTGATATTTTCGTGGAATCCGTGGCATAGGTTAATAATAGCAACGGAATCATGCAAATAACAGTTTTATAATTTTAATTATGCAGGAAAATTTATTTTTTCTGGTGGTATGATTTTAAATTATAACCATTAACCTGAATATTGTAGGGAGGCTGCTTATGTTGATCGCAATACCTAAAGAAATCTTATCTGCCGAAAAACGGGTGGCAGTGACTCCCGATATCGTCAAGAAATATATTGATCTGGGGTTTACTGTGAGTGTCGAAACCGGAGCGGGTGAAGGGGTCTTCATCTCGGATAGCGATTACCAGAATGCTGGGGCGACGATTACTCATGATGTTGAGAAAATGTGTGCCGAGGCCGATGTTGTTCTCAAAGTTAAGCAGCCCATTTTCAACGAACAGAAGAATAAGCACGAAGTGGACATGTATCGTGATGACAGTATCCTGATTACCTTTCTCCACCCCGCAGCTCCGGGAAGTCATGAGATGGTCAGACGTTTACAGAAAAAGAACATAACGGCGTTGACCATGGACAGTATCCCCAGAATTTCACGTGCCCAAAGAATGGACGCTTTATCTTCAATGAGTGCTGTGACCGGGTATAAATCCGTGGTTATGGCTGCCGACACTCTACCGGTATTTATCCCCATGATCGGGACGGCGATTGGAACTGTCAAGCCGGCAACTTTTCTGGTCATTGGGGCTGGTGTTGTCGGTTTGCAAGCTATCGCCACAGCAAAGCGCCTTGGTGCCGTGGTGAAAGTTCTTGATATTCGTAAAACTGCAACTGTTGAGGGTGACAGTCTTGGGGGTAAGGTTATCGATTTTGATATCCCGCAGGAATTAGTCACTGGTCGCGGTGGTTATGCCAAGTCCTTGGATCGTGATTGGCTTGAGAAAGAGCAGCAGCTCATTTCCAGTATTCTCAAGGATATTGATGTGGTTATTCTCAGCGCACTGGTGCCGGGTGAAGTTGCTCCGCTTCTGATCACGGCAGAGATGGTTGCAACGATGAAGCCCGGTTCGGTTATTATTGATGTCTCCGTCGATCAGGGAGGAAACTGTGCACTGACAGAGCCTGGAGCTTTTATTCAGAAGCACGGGGTCAATATCTGCGGCATCCAGAATATCCCTGGAAGGATGGCGGTTCACTCCAGTTGGCTGTATGCCAACAATCTGTACTATTTTGTGGAAAATCTCTTTAAGAAGGGGATTGATACACTTGATCTTGACGATGAAATTGTTAACAGCTCCCTTGTCACCTATCGGTCGGAAATTGTCCATGAAGGCGCTCTCAAGGCCATGAAATAGGTATCATTTGCTGTGAAATGAGTCCCTGCCCAGGGACTCATAATCAGGAGGCGTAGTTTATGTCTAATCTGCTTTTGATGGTCGTGGTTTTCCTCGCAGCATTTGTCCTTGGCTACATCTTGATTTCTCGGATTCCCCCCCTGTTGCATACTCCTTTAATGTCCATGACCAATGCGATCTCCGCAATCACTCTGTTGGCGGCCCTCATTCTCTTCTCGGTTCCGACGACATCGGGAGAAAAAATCCTCGGTTCCATCGCTATCATTGCTGCGACTTTCAACGTCGTCGGCGGTTTTGTCATCTCCGATAGAATGCTGAAATTTTTTAAGGAAAAGTAGGCGATCTTCTCTCTCTTAACGAAGGAATGCATTTCTATGGCACTGGTTCTCGATTTTTCTATTATAGCTATTCTCTTTATCGGCATCTGGCAGTTTCGCGATCCGCTCGGGGCGAAACATGGCAACCTGACCGCTGCGTTTGCACTGTCCTTGGCTTTCATTCTGGTGCTGTATCGTAATGGTGTTATTGATGTTGCTACCGTTGTCGTGTCGTTGCTGGTCGGGGCGATAGCTGGATTTTACCTGGCTCGGGTTGTCAATATGATCCAGGTTCCAGCTATGGTCGCTTTTCAGAATGGTGCTGGTGGTGTTGCGGCATTTTTAGTCTCGCAGGTGGAGTTGACCCGGACAGCTCATACGCTGAGTCTGGAGAGTCAGATCTCAGGTGTTCTTGGTCTTGCCATCGGAGCTTTTACCTTCAGTGGCAGTATGGTCGCCAGCGCCAAGCTCGCTAATAAAATGCGACAGTCACCCCAGGTCTTATTTCACCACAACTATTTCGTGTTTGCGAATGGCGTGGCTCTGATCGGTGTTGGTATCCTCTCGCTTAATGTTCCAAGCAGTATTGCCACGTATCTCTTCATTCTAGAGATCCTTCTTGGCATTTGTTTCGGTATCCTTCTTTCGATTCGTATCGGGGGAGCGGATATGCCGGTGTTGATTTCATCTCTGAATACCACGACGGGTCTGGCTGCCTCTTTGTGCGGCATGGTCATCGAAAGTCAACTGCTGATTGCTTTTGGCGCAACCGTTGCCGCCTCCGGATCTATCCTGACCTATTTTATGTGCAAGGCGATGAACCGCAATATTATCAAGGTGATATTTCCGGACTATAAACCGAAAAAAGGAAGTGCAGTCATTCCCCCGATAGTTGCCACTGAAACACATGCTGTCATCGATGACGAAGCTTGGGCCGTTACTGCCTTGCGGATGGCAAAAAAGGTCATTATTGTCCCAGGTTACGGTATGGCTCTGGCGAAAGCACAGGAAGATGTCGCTGCTCTTGCTGCTGAACTGATGACGATGGGTAAGGATGTTAACTATGCAATTCATCCTGTGGCGGGCCGTATGCCCGGACACATGAATGTCCTGTTGGCCGAAGTCGGTGTTGATTATGACATGCTGGTAGAGATGGATAGCATCAATGCTGAATTTCATACAACCGATCTTGTTATTATTGTCGGTGCTTGTGATGTCGTGAATCCGGCGGCGATGGAACATGAAGGAACCCCTATTTCAGGGATGCCGATTCTTAAGGCATATGAGGCCAGAAAAGTCATTTGCTGCAATCTCGATGGTAATCCCGGCTATTCAGGTGTTGAAAACCCGCTGTATGCACAAAGCAATGCGGTTTTGCTCACAGGCGATGCCAAATTGACGGTGCAGTCGCTGCTTTCTTCTTTAATGTCTGTAGACCCCGCGCCGTTTGATTCTTCTGGTGCCGATGCCGCTGACACGACCCAGGACGCAATTGAGGTTCTCACTACAGCAAAAAACGTCGTGATTATTCCTGGTTATGGGATGGCTCTGGCTAAGGCACAGTTCAAGCTGGTGGAATTGGCTGCATTATTGGTGCAAGGAGGGGCGCAGGTTAAATATGCGATCCATCCGGTTGCCGGAAGAATGCCCGGACATATGAACGTTTTGCTGGCAGAGGCGAATGTTGATTATGATGACTTACTGGAAATGGACGAGGTCAATCCTCTGTTTGCTGCAACGGATGTAGCTTTGGTTGTCGGAGCTTGCGATGTGGTCAATCCTGCGGCCATCGAAAGTGAAGGGACGCCTATCTCCGGAATGCCGATTTTGCGGGCTCAGGATGCCAAAAACATCATTGTTTGCAATGTTGATGGCAATCCGGGGTACTCCGGCGTTCCAAATCCTCTTTATGCCAACAACAAAACCATTCTTCTTTTGGGAGATGCCAAGGAAACAACGATAAGTCTTCTGACGGCACTGCAAGATAAAAGTTAAGATAAAAGCTTTCTTAAGCGGCCCTTGGTCTCAGGAGGAGTTGTTTGCCCTGGCTGAAGACCAGTGAGTCTCCCCGTTGTCGGTGGGGGGCTCACTGGATTCATTTCACTGTTGATCCGCTGCTACAGTTTCTTCAACGCATCCTGAGCTGCAAACATGTAGGTGTTGTCAGAAGGTTTGGCTGCCAACTCCGGATGGGTTGCATACTGATATTTTAAAATATCTTCAATTGTCGCCCCCATTTGAATGGCAAAGGAAATAAAATCGACATTGGCTGCGACACAATGCCCTTTTCTCAGGACTGAACCCCCAATCAGTTTTCTGGATCCTTTGTCAAACACCAGCTTGGTGTGGATCATGCTCATGCCATCCATCATCGGGTACATATCCATAACTTCTGATTCGCCAATCACGTAATCCAATCCTTCACGTTCCGCTGCTTTTGCAATAAGACCGGCTGAGCCAAACGTGTATGCAAAGGCACTGGAAGCATTGGCATTGATAATTCCCGGGAATGCGGTTTGATCGCCAAGGATATTTGCTGCGATAGTTTTTGCCATGAAGACCGCATTGGTTCCGAATTCACCCAGGGTTGGATTGCCGGTTACAAAAGATTTTTTCTCAGCACAATCCCCTGCGGAATAGATATTCTTTATATTTGTTTCCATGTATTCGTTAGTCACGATACCAAATCTCGAGGTTGCTATTCCGGTTTTTTCTGCCAGGGAAATGTTTGGTTTAACCCCGACCGAAACAATGACAAAATCAGTCGGAAGAACATCGCCGTTGTCTAGAACCACACCGGAAACATTGCCGTCTCGCCCTTCAAACGCAGTGACTTGGGTGTTGTTAAAAACTCTGACTCCGTTGTCGATGATATGGGCCTCAATTGTTTCGGCAAAATCATTATCCATCGTTGTCTGCAGGACATGAGGTTGCATTTCTACGACAGAGACCTCAATGCCCAGTTTTTTCATCACCACGGCAACTTCAATGCCGATATAGCCGCCCCCGACAACCACACATTTTTTATATTGTTTGGCAAATTCGCGCATCTGTTCCATATCCGTCTTTGAGCGGACATTGACAATATTTTTCAGATCTATGTTTGGAATCGGTGGAATGAGAGGCTGTGACCCGGTTGCTATAACAAGATAGTCGTAGCTGAATTTCTGACCCGTTGTGGTTTTAACCGATTGTTCATCTTTATCAATAGAGGCAACGTAATCAATGACCAGCTTAGCGCCAAAATCTGTAACCAGGGTGTTGGGAATACAGAATTTATCAACGGGTTTGTTGTCGGAAATTCCATAGGGAACAGCACAGCGATTGGCGTTGATTTCTTCATCTTTGATCAGGGTAATGTCAAATTTCTGATGAGACTTGTGTATTGCATGAACAATCAGACGACCCGCCGGTCCACCGCCAATAATCACGATCTTTTTCATTGTGACCTCCGTTTAAGTTAGATATATGAATTTCTATATAATATACGCTTAAGCAGGAATGAAAGAAATATTTTTCTGTGGGTTGCTTTTTGTTTTAAGCTGGACTTATTGTGAAAAGATTTGAGCATTAAAGAGATAACCAAATTGATTCGTTTCAACAATTAGGGGACAATGGATGAAAAAATCTGCAAGGTTGGAAAATTTCCCAATTATGATGTTTGCTATAGTTATGGGGCTGTCCGGGCTGAGTATCGCTTATCAGAAAGCCGCCCATCTTTTCCACTTCACCCGTCTTATTTCCGACCTGCTTGCAGGTTTGACGAGTGCGGTGTTTGTCGCCATTGCTGTGACCTATATTGTAAAATTTTTTAAATATCGGGCAGAGGTTAAGGAAGAGTTTTCCCATCCGGTCAGGATCAATTTTTTTGCTGCCATTCCGATATCTTTACTGTTGTTATCGGTGATGTATCATGAAATAAATCTTCAGATTGCTATGGGATTATGGTGGGTTGGGATGTTGTTGCAGGGCTATTTGACATTACATACGATCAGTTTCTGGATCAATAAAAATCTTGAAATTCAATTTTCTAATCCGGCCTGGTTTATCCCGATTGTTGGCAATGTTCTCGTGCCTGTCGGAGGTGTTGATATTGTCAATCGTGATTTTTTAATGTATTTTTTTGCAGTAGGAATATTCTTCTGGGTCATATTGCTGACCATCATCTTAAACCGCATCATCTTTCATAATCTTCTGGCCCAAAAATTTATGCCGACCCTGTTTATCTTTATTGCACCGCCGGCGGTTGGAACCATTTCGTATGTCAAGCTGACGGGTGAATTTGATCTGTTTGCCAGCTTTTTATTCAATATCGGTCTGTTTTTTACTCTACTGCTCTTGTTTATGTATAAAAACTTCATCAAGCTTGAATTTTTTATCTCCTGGTGGGCTTTCACTTTCCCGCTAACGGCGATGACCATCGCTGCTATTCTGGCACACCATATGACGGGATCTGTATTCTGCTATTTTGCTTCTATCGGTTTGCTCGCTCTGGCGACTTGCGTTGTGGTTTTTGTGGCCTACAAGACGGTTTATCACATGTTAAAAAAAGAAATTTGTGTTATGGAGTAACCGTCCGGGGGCCGTTGACGTCTTCACGAATTGATTGCAAAAAAGGGCCTTCAGAATCATATGAATCTCAAAGGCTGGGTAAATCCTGGAAACCTGTTTGCTCTCCAGAGATTTTATGTGGTCATTCTCATGAGCTTATGCCCGCTGACTGGAATATATTTGAGGAAAAGAGTTTCCAGTCGGGGATCCCGATCAGTTTCTGAAAATGTCGTATGTTCTTAACTTAAGATCCTGAGATGATGCGTCTGTCTTATGATGGTTAAGTCTCCAATAAAGGATGGAAACCCTGATGCAGATGAATTACCGTGTTGTTGTTATTATCATTCTTTTATTGGTCACCCTTTCGATCAGCGTTTCTGTCATCAACTATATGGTGATGCGTCAATCGACGGAGGAGTCTCTGGTCGAAAGCTCCCTGCCGCTGACGGTCGATAATATTTATACGGAAATACAGAAACATATCATCGAACCTAACCTGGTTTCATCGATGATGGCTCATGATACTTTTGTCAAGGATTGGTTGCTCCATGATGAAGAAGACACGCTGAAGATCGCTAAATACCTGGAAGCTGTCAAAAACAAGTATGGTATGTTTACCACCTTTCTTGTCTCTGAAGAAAGTCTGAAGTACTATACTTCCAAAGGCTTTATCGAGAAAATTGACAAGGACAACCCAAGCAATGCCTGGTACTTTACCTTCAGAGATCAACAAGATTCCCACGAGATCAATCTGGATTACAATCCTCTTCTCGCAAACTCTATGATTATGTTCATCAATCATAAAATCCTGGATGCTGAATATCACGTCATTGGAGCAACGGGGATTGGACTGAAAATCTCCTACATCAATGATATGCTCAAGCGTTTTCGGCAGCAGTATCATTTCAAGGTCCTTTTCCTCAACGAAGCCGGTGATGTCGTCCTGTATGAGCGGGGGATAACGCCGATGACCCATCTTCAGGATATCCCGGAACTCAACGCTCTTAAGGATAAAATTATCAGTAAAAATGGTCAGATTCTTGATTATAATATTGATGGAGAAGCCTACCTGCTGAATACGAAGTATATTCCCGAACTTGATCTCTACTTGCTTGTCGAAGCGAAAGTGGCGAACTTTATGACGGAGGTGAGACACACGTTTTATTTAAACCTGCTTGTCTCGCTGTTGGCGACATCTCTGATTACGGTGATGATTATCATGACGATACGGGGTTATCAGAAAAAATTGGAGCACTTTGCCAGTTTTGATTCCCTGACGGAACTGCCCAACCGGAGAGCTTTTAATGAACAGCTGAATCGTCATTTCCTCCTTCAGAAAAGGACTCCCGGACCTTTTTCTCTGCTTTTTTTTGATATCGATAATTTCAAGCTGATCAATGATTCTCTCGGACATCAAGTCGGAGATCAGGCGTTGCGTCGTATCGCCGAAATTATTAGGGAAAATATCCGTCAGACAGATTTGATGGCGCGCTGGGGAGGGGAAGAATTCATTATTGCATTTATCAATAGCAGTGTTGATACGGCCCGTATTATTGCAGAAAAATTGAGAACCTGTATAGAGGAAGACAAGGCGCTTCATGCGATTGCCCAAGGCACTGTGAGTGCCAGTTTCGGATTGAGCGAATATCGAGAGGATGACAAAGTCGATATGCTGATTAAACGAACCGATGATGCACTCTATCAAGCCAAGGCTACGGGGAAAAACAAAGTTGTCATTTGTTAAGGTGTTTTCCGTTCTGCAATCGGCAGTGACGTGGTTTGGATAACATCAGTTTTGCCGAGGAAGAAAATACTGTCGCCGTCGGTTCTGAGTGAACAAAGCATCACTGCATAATATTGCTATTTCGGCGGGTTGGCGAGGATTGTCTTGGGAAAGCTTTTTGAAGAGAGAGGATTGAGGTGAAAGTTTTACCGTATGAGAACGTTAACGCTGAGTTTAAGCCTTGGACAGAAAATTACCTGAGGGTTGCGGAGTCACTTATCGCGTTCATCCGGAGGGATGCGTTTGAAGTCATTCATATCGGTTCGACGGCGGCGATGGTTGGTGGAAAGGGGATTATTGATTTATCACTTTTATATGAAAAAGGATGTTTGTCCGCAGCTGTCAATTATCTGAAGTCGCTTGGCTTTCAGGATCAGGGCAGTGGCAAACTTTTTCCTGACGAGCGGCCCCGAAAAGATGGTGCCGTTATTTATCAAGGCAGAAAATATTATATTCATATCCATGCGATTGAAAATGGTAGTGAGGAGCATAAAAAACAGCTTAAGTTCAGAGAATATATGCTGGCAAATGCCTCCGCGCGAACTCTGTATGAACAGAAAAAACAGAGTATTCTGGCTGCAGGGATTACCGATCAAAAGGAATATGGTGAGAAGAAATCACCATTTGTTAAATCTCAATTGAATCAAATATAATTGAGCCCCGGCCTTCACCGGGGGGGCATCATTGCAGCTATACCGTGATTCGTCATTCTCCTGAGCCTGATCGCGTTTTTAGCTTTGCTTCATATACTTTTCCCGCAATAGTCTTTTATTGATTTTGCCAATGCTGGTTTTATCGATAGTTTCGACAAACTTGATTTTCAAAAGAATAATTTGTTTTGAAATGATCCCTTTGTCAATAAAGTTCCGGATATATTGAATTAATTCTTTTTCTTTGATCTCACACTCAGGCTTTTTCACAATCAATGCCAGAGGTTTCTCTCCCCACTTTTCATCCGGCAGACTGATAACGGCGACTTCTCCAACTCCCGGATACGCCGCAAGCAGATCTTCAACCTCAAGAGATGAGATCCATTCACCACCAATCTTAATGACATCTTTGATCCGGTCGGTGATTTTGAAGTAATTATTTTTGTCTCTGGTAGCGACATCGCCGGTATGGAGATATCCGCCGCGCCAGAGGTTTTCAGAGTTGCGCTGGTCTTTCAAATACCCCTGAGACAACCAGGGAGCACGGACAACAATCTCACCAACACTCTGGCCATCAACTGGAACGGTTTCCATTTGTTCATCAACAATTTTAATGTCAACCAGTGGTATTGGCCGCCCGGTCTTGCAGCGGATATCCAATTCTTCTTCATCACTCAGATGGTCGTCAGCCACATGCGCGATGGTCAGGACGGGGCAGGTTTCCGACATACCGTAACCAGAATAGATATCAATCCCCTTTTGCATTGCAATTCTACACATCGCTTTGGGTAACGCTGCACCACCGATCAGAACTTTCCAGTTGGACAGATCTATTTCATTAAAGAGATGATGATTTATCAGCAGATGGAGGATGGTTGGAACACAGTGAGAGAAGGTTACTTTTTCTTTTTCGATCAACTTGAGCAGCATCTCGGGAGTGTATTTGCCCGGATAAACTTGTTTTATACCAAGAGATGTTGCGATATAGGGAACGCCCCAGGCATGTACATGGAACATGGGAGTAATCGGCATATAGACGTCTTGCTGGTGGAATCTTCCGTGGTGGACAACTGTTCCTAATGCCGCCATTCCGGCCAGAGTGTGCAGTACCAGTTGTCGGTGACTGAAATAGACGCCTTTGGGCATTCCTGTGGTGCCGGTTGTATAAAATGTTGTCGCTCGCGTGCTTTCATCAAAATCCGGAAAGTTGTAATGATCGCTGCTCTCTGCCAGCAGGCTCTCGTATTCCCCAGCAAAAGTAAGGGTCGTTTCCGGTTGCTGTTGGCCATCCTGGAGCAGGATATATTCCTTGACTGTATCGATCCGCCCTTTTATCTGATCAAGAAGGGGGAGAAATTCTTCATTGACAAGAATGTAGTCATCCTCCGCATGGTCGATGGTGTAAAGAATCTGCTCGGGTGATAGCCGAATATTTACGGTATGCAGGACCGCTCCCAACATCGGAATGGCATAAAAGCATTCCAGATAACGATGACTGTCCCAATCCATGACTGCCACAGTATCGCCGGGTTGAACCCCGATATCTGTTAATGTATTGGCTAACTTGCAAACTCTTTGTCTGAATTCGGCATAAGTGAAGCGAGCTTGATCACGGTACACAATTTCTTGCTGCGGGTCGCTGACTGCGGGAGCTTGCAACAGATTTTTTATCAAGAGAGGGTAAGTATATGCTGACGCAGTGCGCTGAATCAGATTATCGGACATGAAAGACCTCCTTGGTCGTGAATATAGATCGGTTATTTAGAAAAAGAGACTATACGATCACTATGAATTGATGCAAGAATTGTTATTTTTGGAAGAAGCTTTCGAGACTAGGACAGATCAGGAGATGAAATGAATTTACCCACCCCTTTGTTTGAAGGGACGTTGTTGCGTCGTTATAAAAGGTTTTTTACGGATGTTGAGCTTTTGGATGGAACCGTTGTTGTTGCTCATACCCCTAATACCGGCAGTATGAAACAATGTGCAGTTCCCGGATCTCGTGTCTTGGTTTCGACAACAGATAATCCCAAACGCAAGCTGAAATATACCTTAGAGTTGATTATGGTCGCAGGTCGCTGGGTTGACACCCATACCCAGAGAACCAATCGGGTGGTTGAAGAGGCTTTACGCAAGAATCAGATTCCATCCTTTGTGGATTTTCAGGTGCAGCCGGAGTACCGGTTCGGGGAGAGCCGGATTGATTTTTTTCTCCAGAAAGCCGACGAAAAAGTTTTAATCGAAGTTAAAAATGTGACCCTTTGCTGCCGCCCGGAAACAGCATGTTTTCCGGATGCAGTCACGACCCGTGGACAGAAGCATTTGCGCGAATTGCTCGGTGCAAAACAACAAGGTTACCGTGCGGTTATTTTCTTTCTGGTCCAGCGTAGTGAAGCGACTGAGTTTTCTCCTGCCGATGATATTGATCCTGAATATGGACGATTGTTGCGTCACGTTGTTGCAGAGGGGGTGGAGGTGTTGGCTTATAAAACCATCGTGACGCCGGAAGAAAATCGGGTGGGAGAGCCGATTCCGATTGTTTTGTAAAGGGATGTTATGCGTGCTGTTGGCTTGATTACGGAATATAATCCTTTCCATAACGGACACTTACATCATCTACGGGAAAGTCTCTGTAACACTGATGCTGAGGTTTCCGTTGCGGTGATGAGCGGTCATTTTTTGCAGCGTGGCGAACCTGCTCTGCTTGACAAATGGACACGGGCGGAAATGGCACTGGTTGCGGGAGTGGATGTTGTTATCGAATTGCCACTTCCCTGGGCCTGCAGCAGCGCCCCCGATTTTTCTCGGGGTGCGGTACAATCTTTGGCTGCACTGGGTGTTGACAGTCTCTGTTTCGGGAGTGAGAGTGGAAAAATTGAGTCACTACAGCGTTGTGCCGACTTGCTGTATGAAAATGAGACGATTGTTGCTGAGAAAACAGCAAAGTTGCTGCGCCGGGGGGTGAGTTATCCTCTGGCCAGAGGGAAAATTCTCTCGGCGTTATCCCCTGATACTCTTGAATCCAGGATTTTTACGGAACCTAACAATATTCTCGGGATTGAATATCTCAAAGCTTTGCGGTTATGTGACAGCATGATCCAGGCAGTGACTATCCCGCGGATTGGTGCTGGATATCACGACACCGATTCTGGAGCTGATGGTATTGCGAGTGCGACTGGAATTCGTCAAAAACTGGTGGAATCGGAATCTGTCAGTGATCTGATTCCACCGACAGTTCTGCCGATATTACATCAAGCGATCGCTCATGGCCGGGTGTTTGCGGAGAATAAATATTTTCAATTGTTGCTGGGCCAGATTTTTCACAACTCTGCCGATTCATCTGACCTATGGTTGGTCGAAAATGGGATAGAGAATCGATTGTTAAATGCTGCAGAAAACGCATTTTCTCTGGAGGAGTTGTTGTCCGGCCTCAAATCCAGGCAACTGACCCGTACCCGGATTCAGCGGATGTTGGCCTCTCTTTTGTTGGGGATGAAACGGAATCTTGTGCTGCAACTGTTTGCTGACGGACCGCAATATCTCCATTTGCTGGCAACGAGCGCTCAAGGGCAGAAGTTCCTGGCCTCTCGTCGCAAGCAGAGATCCATTCCTTTGATCCAGAATTTTTCCCGGATTTATGCCATACTTAAACGGCATTACGGGGTCGAGACGTCAGCATATCGACTTGCACTACAGCAACTGAATCTGGAATTGAAAGGGACAAAAATTTATACATTGTTGTTGCAGAATTATGCTGTCGGCAACCGAAATCGTGATTTCTTCGAATCACTGAGAACATGAACAAGAGATCCACGAAGATGACAAGGAGCTTGAAAATGGCAGATACACCCATTACGCGTGATATGAAAATAGAGCAATTGGTCGAGTTAAAGCCTGATGCTGTCGGATATCTGTTTCACAAGAACATCCGATGTATCCGTTGCGGGGAACCGGTCTGGGATACCATTGAAGACGCTGCACGATTGAAAAACTACAGCGAATCCGACATCGATGAATTGATTGATGATCTGAATCGTCTGAGTTGATGATTGCGATTATGGTTCAATAACCAGATTTGGCAACTCATCCGTATCATCATGCTTTCTCGGGAAGTGTTCTTCCAGGAGTTCACCGCAGCGTTCAACCGCTTGGCATGTTGCGTTGCAGGAGTCTCCGGCTTTCAGGCCGTTAACGATGATTGTCACAATCTCGTCCCAGGTGTTCTCGGGAACTTTTGCGTTGATGCCACTGTCTGCCAACACCTGAACACGGTGTTCAAAGAGTGAGATCAAAATTAAGATGCCTGTTTTATCACGGGTTTCGTGTAATCCCTGTTCAACAAAGCTGACTAACGCTTTTTCCCTGACTTCAAGATCAAATTCTTTCGGGTTGATTAATTTGCGTTTGAGGCCGGGGGAGTTACGAATCAGCACCTGAAAACCAAAAAAACCGACCAGGAATACCGGCAAGAACCACCAGATTGATTCCCCCCCAACGGCCCAGCTGAATATCAAACCGACGGCTAATGCCAAGGTTCCGGCACCAATCAATTCAGCGCGTGGGTACTCATAAGAAGAGTTGACCACCATGGGAACAATCTCGCCACTGGTTTTTGTTTCAGCACCTTTGACGGCATTTTCTATTTTTTGCTGTTCTTCGCTGGTGAAGAACTCATTTGCTGGTTTCATATCAATCCCGTTATGAACACTGAGTCACAGAGACCCAGAGAAGAGCAATGTTTTTAGAGAAGGGCAGAGAGTTTTCAATTTTACCAGCCACCGGAAGCACCACCACCGCCTCCGCCGCCTCCGCCGCCGGAGAAACCTCCTCCTCCAAAACCGCCGCCTCTGCCGCCCATGAAGGGACCGCCGATAAACACGCCGCCACGGCGGCTGCTTCGGCGACCACCGATCCGGCTGAGAAACGGTCCCAGAAAAAAGAGGAGAAAGAGAAAACCAAAGGGATTGCTTTTCTTTTTTCCTCTGCTGGTTTTTCCGGTCCCGGTGTATTCTCCACGGACGGCTTCGGCAATCCCGACAACACCGGCGACGATGCCGCCATCAAAATCCCCCTGTTTGAATTTCGGCGAAATTTCATTGTCAATAATACGTCCGGCCAATAGATCGGTTAATCGACCTTCAAGTCCGTAACCAACTTCGATCCGAATTTTCCTGTCAGCCTTGGAAATCAGGAGGAGTGCACCGTTGTCTTTTCCCTGTTGACCTATTTTCCAGTTCTCGAAGACTCTGAGTGAATAATCTTCCAAAACCTCTCCATCCAGGGTTGGGATGGTGAGGATTGTGATCTGGGTAGAATCACTTTTTTCAAAATCACGCAAAAACTGTTCAAGTTTCAGTTGTGTTGTCTGTGATAGCAAACCCGCAACATCATTCACGTAGCCTGACGGCTTGGGAATGGTCAGCGCCATCACAGCTGAACAGGTCAGCAGGAAAATGAACAATAAGGAGAAAATATGACGCATCAGAATGTCACCTTTGGAGCTGTTGCAGCACCGGCATCGGCTTTGAATGCTTCTTTACGTTCCAGATGAAGCAAAAAGTTGTTGGTCAGGTTGTTCGGGAAGGTCCGGATGGAGGTGTTAAACGCTCTGACTGCATCATTGTAACGTTGGCGAGCGACATTGATGCGGTTTTCTGTTCCTTCCAATTGATGTTGCAGATCAAGGAAATTCTGACTTGCTTTCAAGTCGGGATAGCGCTCAACAACCACCAGCAACCGTGACAGGGCTCCGGAAAGTTGTCCCTGGGCTTGTTGGAATTGTTGCATCGCCGCTGCATCACCTAATTTATCGGCAGAAATATTTGTCTGTCCGACCTTGGCTCTGGCATTGACAACATCAGTCAGAGTCTCTTTTTCATGTGCAGCATAGGCTTTTACCGTTGATACCAGATTCGGGATCAGGTCGGCGCGGCGCTGATAGGTTGCTTCAACATCACCCCAGGCAGAGAAAACCGATTCTTCATTTTTCTGAATGGAGTTGTAGCCGCAGCTGCTGAGTAAAAGAGTACTGCAGAGCAAGATAAATAGAATGCGAATTCTCATTGTTGTTCCTCCGGAATGTTGTTTTGGTTTTTGTTTTGGTTTTTTTAAACCTGAGCATTATAACATAGAAAGATTACATTGGTGGGGAGATGAGTTTTATTTGTACTTTCTCAGGACTCAGGAGGCTGTGGAGAGCGTGGCAGCTTGTCAATCTGCTCAACGGCATTGATTTCCTTGCTGCTTCCGGCTCCCAACTCTTTTAACTTGCGCGCAGAACTTAAGACCCGGCTGTCAAGGGATGCAATCCCCTTGTTGTAACTATCGACAGCTCGCTCCAGATTTTTCCCCATCTGGGTAAAATGTTGATTGAGAGTCGCCAGGCGGTCATACATTTCCCGGCCGAGCTGGCTGATGACTTCGGCATTTTCGGTTAATTTTTCTTGCCGCCAGCCGTAGGCAACCGAGCGGAGCAGGGCGATCAGTGTGGTTGGGGTTGCCAGTAAAACTTTCTGGTCCACACCTGCTTCAATCAAGCTGGGATCTTGAGCGAGTGCCGCAGAAAAAAAGGTTTCCCCCGGCAGGAACAGAACCACAAATTCCGGTGTCGGTTGGAATTGTTCCCAATAGTTTTTGGCTGACAACTTTTGTAAGTGATCACGAATCTGACGAGCATGATGGGCGAGACAGATCGTACGCTGTTTATCCTCTGTCGCTTCCAGCGATTCGAGATAACCTTGTAGAGGGGCTTTAGAATCAACGATGATATTGCGACCATTGGGGAGTTTGATGATCATGTCGGGACGGAGACGACCACTATCGGCGGTTTCCTGCTCAATAAAATCGCAGTAATTGACCATGCCTGCCATTTCCACGACTTTGCGCAGTTGAATTTCTCCCCAGCGACCACGCACTGCCGGAGTCCGCAAGGCACGAACAAGATTGCCGGTTTCCGATTCGAGTTTGACCTGACTGTTCAGTAACGATTTCAATTGTTCATCAAGACGGGCATAGGCTCCGCTACGGGATTGTTCCAGCTGTTCGATTTTGCTATCCACTTTATGGAGAGATTCTTTGAGAGGTTGAACCAGTTGCCCTATCGCTTGGTGGCGTGCTTCCAGATCACCTTTGGCCTGTTGCTGAAAGGATCCCAGCGTCGTTTTTGCAAGATCCAGAAAGCTTTGATTGTTGGCAGCCAGCGCTTGTGCCGAAAGGGCCTGGAAATTTTTTTCAACCTGCTGCCTGGTCTCGTCCAGAAACCTCAGTTTGTCTGCGTTTGCATGTCGTTCCGCTTCAAGTTGCGCCTCGATGCGAGCGACTTGCTGCAACAGCTGATCCCGCTCCATCTGTTCTTTGCTGAGTTCTTGGTGAAGATGTTGGCTTGCTTGCAGACGGGCAATCAGCCAGCCGCAAAAGAGACCAATGACGAGAGTCACTGCAGGGAGTATCCAGATATTATCAGTCAGAGGCACGGTTGTTTTCCTTCATCTATATTGATAGGCTTCTGATGGTACGATAACAGAGCATTACGGAATCGACAAGCAAGATGGCGCTACGGATGGATACCCTCACGTGAGTTATTACGGATTGGAGAGCAAAGCCAATGGTCACTTTTGATATGTCCCAACTACGACAACAGACTGCAGAGCGTTTTTCCATTCTTAAAAACACGGATAGAGATATTTCTCGGCTGCTTGAAGAATTAAGTGTCATCTGGTCTGCGGCTGAAGCACAGATTGAGCAGCAGAAGGAGGGTGATCGGAATCTGATTGATTGTGCCCCTGGATGTCAATTCTGCTGTGTGGTCAATGTCTCTATAACTTTGCTTGAAGGAATATCGATCGTCCGATTCCTGCGTCAATTGGATCCCCCCGTATTGGCGCAAGTGGCTGCAGCGTTGGATTCTCTCTGGCGCAATGTCCGCGGCCTGGATGATGATGAACGCCTTCTGGCGCGTTGTAAATGCGCCTTTCTTGACGATCGGGGATGGTGCCTTATCTATCCGGTCAGGCCATTGTTCTGTCGCAGCATCACATCGACTGATGTTGAGAGTTGTCGCGCAGCAGTCACCGGACAAGTTTTCGGTGAGCAGAAGCCGGTGCTGATGCATCAGTTCCAGCTCCAGCTGTACAAAACATTATTTTCAGGAGTGGCGACCGGCTTGGACCAGGCTGGTTTGGATGGCCGCAGTTTCCAGATGAGCGGCTTGGTTCGTTACCTTCTCAGTCATCCTGAAGATGAGCTGGATCTTTTAAGAGAGTCATCCCTGAGCTGGGATAAAATTTATCCGTAAGCAGAAAAATTGCGCGCTCGCTGACTCATTCTCAGAAGTTTTGGAACCCCAAAAGTGAAGACAGAGTCTTTAGGCGTCTTAATTACCCGATTTTTTTAACAAATTCAGATTTTAGGCCCATTGAGCCGATACCTGGTATTTTGCAGTCGATATTATGATCACCAGATACGAGACGAATATTTTTGATTTTGGTGCCGACTTTAACATCTGATGAAGAGCCTTTGACCTTCAGGTTCTTGATGACGGTGACGGTATCCCCATTTTGTAACGGATGACCGTTGGCATCACAGATGATCTCTGCTTGTTCGCTCTCTTCGCCAACGGCATCCATGCTCCATTCATGGGCACATTCCGGGCAGACGTAGAGACCACGATCTTCATAAGTGTATTCGGAGTTGCATTCCGGGCAGTTAGGTAAATTACTCATATTTAGTGTCCTGTTTCGATAAGTGTATAGTTAAAAAATTATTCCAGATCCAATAAATCGCCAAATCCTTCGAGAACTTCCGGCGGCATGATTTTCATTCTTTTCACGGCTTTTGCTGTGAAAACGGCAAAGGTGCCACGGCTCTGTGCACAGAGAAGATGATCGCCTTTGTAAATTTTCCCCTCAACGATCACTTCTCTTTCATTGGTCTGTTCAATCACCCGTCCCTCAACTCTGAGATCATCAGCGATGTAAACGGGCTTGAAGAAGTCAACCGTCATGGTTTTGGTCATGACAACGCGATGGATGTTGTAGATGGCGCTCCAGCTCATGATTTCGTCCAGAATGGTTGAAAGAACGCCACCGTGAACGATTCCATCCCAACCACAGAGATAATCCGGAACTTTTGGCCAGGAATAAATGGTGGCATCATCGACGTAAAAACGCATCTTGAGACCGTGTGGATTTTTTTGACTGCAGCCAAAACAGTGTGCATCACGACTGATAATTTCTTTTAAGTTTTCCTTTTTCATATGCCTCGCTCTTGTTATGCTTTTTATAGGGGCTTTTTGCAGAGCCCGACAGGTTTCATGCCGAGAAAGAACAAGAACTTTATTCCGGCCCGTCGTGTTGTTGTCATCATATCGGGATGAAAGAAGCTCTTATAGTGTTATACTCGGAAAGTCATCTTATGTCATGAGTCTGTCTACTTTTTAATTGGAGCCCTGCTATATGTTGAAAACACTTCTGCTCATTTTATTTCTTTTTATCACCAGTTGTTCCGGTAGTCTCACGCGGATACCGGCATCGGAAAAAATCATCCATGTGACCAATGAGGTTCAGGGACGAACACAACAGCAGTTATTAGATATGACCAGATTCTGGATGGAGAAATATTTTACCGTCCATGCTGAGCCGGTTGTTTTAGAGGACCGACAAGAGGGGATCATCACGGGTATCGGCCACATTGACTATCCCTGCTCCTGGGTTGAATGCGTAACCAAAGGCGACTTGCAAGTGTCTTTTACCATGCGCGTTGATGTTCAGGGGGAGGTTATCAATACCACGTTTTTGAATGTTGAGATTTTCACTCCATCGTCAGGATTGGATCCCGTTTACCAAGGTGGTATGAACGCTCAGGTCTGGTCAAAGCGGGATATGGATGCTATCCGGCCGGAACTTCTGGAGTTGAACCGGGCACTGGTTGATTTTCTGCTGGACAAATGACAGTGGCCTTTACGCTTGAGCATTGTTTTGTGGTCCATTGCTCGCCTGTACGGTGAATGGACTGTCTGGAATGCTAGAGGATTTCGACCAGCTCAAATTCGTAATTTAACTCTTCACCAGCCAGGGGATGATTGGTGTCAAAGGAGATTTCCTCGTCGCTCAGTTCAACAATTGTTACCATGTAAACTTCATCATCCTCGCCGGTTACCTCTAATTCCAGGCCAATTTCCGGGGTGATGTCATCGGCAAATTCACTGCGTGGAATACTGAAAACATTTTCCGGATCGTACTCACCGAAAGCGTCATCAGGCGAGATAACAATGCTTTTCTTGTCACCGACACTCATGCCGACCAATGCTTCTTCAATCGGGAGATAAAAATCTCCCTCGCCAATGACTAATTCCATCGGGCCATGTGCATGACCGCACTCATCATCATTGCATGGATCTTCGTGGGTGGTGTCAATGATCGTCCCATCTGCAAGTTTACCGATAAAATGAATTGAGACCTTATCTGCTTCTTTTGCCTGTATCATTGATTTTCCTTTCTTTGTTTAGAAATAAGTTTTGGTTCTAGCACAGTGTTGGTCGCATTGCATCTGATTTGTTCGGTTTTTGGGGTTATCGTGTGAAAGGTAGAAAATCAGAATCTATCCGGTGGTGGGGGACGGTCTTTATACCCAGGCCAGGATTAACCATTCAGTCCCCTGGGAGTTTGTGTTTTTATCCGGCTTTTAAAAAATAAGTTTTCCGGTAGATAAAAGAACAGCGTAAGACTCGATGACTGCCTTACGCTGTTCTTTTCTATTATTCCGTTTCATTCCAAGGAAACATCATTCCTGTCATGGAACAGTTACGCGAGAATTTCTTCTATAGTGATATATTGACCGACATTACCTGTCATTTGTTCGACATCAGTGTTAACGGGAAGCGTCTTTTTCCCCTTACGCCAGTTGGCAGGGCAGACTTCACCGGTGCTGTAGGCATGCTGCCATGCTTCCAGCTGGCGGATCAATTCCATAACACTGCGGCCGACGCTGTCGGCGACAGTTTCTTCAGCGACGATCACACCGTCAGGATTAATGATGAAGCGGCCGCGCAGGGCAACACCTTCCTGTTCGATCCAGACCCCAAATTTACGGGCAACATTACCGGTATTGTCAGCACCCATAGTCAGTTGCAAATCTTTTAACAGGGGCTCAGTTTCGGCAAAACGCTTATGGCTGAACTTTGTGTCTCCCGAGATAGGCACCACAACAACTCCAAGTTCATTCAGTTTGTCACGTTGTGAATTCATGGCAGCGATTTCAGTCGGGCAGACAAAGGTGAAATCGGCTGGATAGAAACACACCACTCCCCATTTACCTTTGAGTTGCTCACTGGAAATAGTTGTGTAATGACCTGTGGCTGCATCATATGCCTCCATTTCAAATTCCGGCATACGCCGCATAACTAAAGTTGAACTCATTTTCTTTTCCTCCTGTTTAGGTTGATTTTCTGAAACAATTGGTTCTGTGTCCTCAATGACTTTCGTTGTGTCACATGGCATGGCTGGTCTCCTGAATAAAGATTTTCTTGTCATCCGAGTGAGTTGCGGATACTTCATTGAATGCTGTGTCCACAATGCACTCGGATATGGGATGTCGATTTTAAGTTTTGATAGAATGATATCTCATGCTCATCATTATTTCCGGGTCTGTCGCCAGGTTAACGCTGCATGGCGCTCAAGAACCAGAGGTTTTTGGCATAGCCGTCAGCATGGTCTTCCATCATCGCTACAGTGGAAAAATCACCGCCTTCATCCGCCAGTGCACGGATATCTACGCTGAGTTGTTTCATTTGTTCCATGTCTTCCCGAACTATTTTGAGTGCTTCACTGGCAGGGAAGTCCCGAGCCGGTATTTCCTTGATCGTTGCCAACTGGGCGTACTCAGCGATCGTTGCTGCCGGGCTTTTGCCTTGAATTTTCAGTTGCTCTGCTACATCGTCAAACTTCTCGAAGACTTCTTCATAAAGTTCCTCAGTGAATTTGTGCACGGCCGGAAACTGTTCGCCGGTGACATTCCAGTGCAGGTTGTGAAGCTTCACGTTCCAGACTTGAAGGTTGGCGATATATTCATTCATCTTTGTGACTTTGCTCATGATGGTTTCCTTTCTCCTGGGTTTTAATCTCTTTTATGTTTTCGCTTTCTGGTGTTCTTATTTAGCAATGGCTGTGCCACTTTTTTTAAAAAATAATATATGTAATAAAAACAAGTTGTTATGTTGTCGTTCACTCTTGGTTGATAACTGTCGGCTTGACTTTCACCGATATTTCGGTGAAAAATGAACGAAATATCGGTGGGTTTACATCTGTAACGATATATCGGTTGTGGAGAAAAATATGGATAGACAACTTATTTCCCTGGGTTCTGCAGATAAGATTTTGGGGTTGATTCTCACTGCTTTACGAGATCTGGTCGACTACGAACTGGCAGTCATCCTGAAAATAACGGAGGCCAACACTCTGGCCGTACAGAAGGCGGAGGGTCCGCTGGTTAACGACCGGATTAAAAATTTCAGTGTCGATCTGAATCGTCGCAGGGATCTCGCTCATATTCTCCGCTTTGATCAACCCTATCTGTTTAACGAGCAGGAGGAGCATGAAGATACCTACGAAGAACTGCTGGATTTGCCTGAAGATCATTCATGTTTGGTCGCTCCTTTGTATGTCCAAGATACGCCCATCGGCCTTTTGACCCTGGATCATTCGGCTTGCAGCATGTTTTCTCCGGCCATCGTCAAATTCATCGGCACCATTTCACGCCTGATTGCCGTGATCATTGCCCAGAACGAGTCCAGCCTGTACCTCGAAAATCTCAGGCGAGATCTGACCCGGGAACGAAACATCCTGCTGACCCGGGATGCTTCTCAGTTCCAGAATATGATGGGCAATTCACCGGCCTGGTCACGTGTTGTCGACCAGATAAAAATTGTTGCTGAATCCGAACTTCCTGTCCTGATTCATGGCGAGACCGGAACCGGTAAAGAGTTGGTTGCGCGGACCATTCACAACCTCAGTCCGCGCAGTGACAAGCCGTTTATCACTTTGAATTGTTCGGCGCTGAACGCCAGCCTGGCGGAAAGTGAACTCTTCGGTCATGAGAAAGGTGCTTTCACCACGGCGATTGTGCAGCGCAAGGGGCGTTTTGAAATTGCAGACGGTGGCACCCTGTTTCTGGATGAGATCGCTGATCTGCCCATGGAGATCCAGCCCAAACTTCTAAGAACCCTGCAGGAAGGGACCTTCGAGCGGATCGGCGGTGAAATGACTCGTTCTTGCGACGTGCGTATCATTGCGGCGAGCCACATGGATTTAAAGAAGAGGGTTCAGGATGGGCTGTTTCGCGAGGATCTCTACTATCGCCTCGGTGTCTACCCTCTGGCGCTTCCTCCTCTGCGCCAACGGAAGGAGGACATCATTCTACTGGCTCACCACTTTATTCAGAAAGAGGCTCAAAAGGCCGGAACTCTTCCACCGGTTATCAGTGAAGAGGCGGCCGCAGGGCTACTCAACTCCCCCTGGCCCGGCAACGTGCGCGAACTCCAGAATGCGGTCAGTCGCGCTGTGCTTCTGGCCAAAGGGAACATGATAGAATGCCGTCATCTGGGACTGAAGGAGAACACTGCTTCGCCGGCAATTTCACTTCCTGACGGTCTTCTCGAAACGGTTTCCGAATCACAGGCTCCGTTTCCAAGCATGGTCAGCTTGGAGAAAAGACACATTGAAGCCGCTCTCATGCGGACAGATGGTAAAATATACGGTGAAAATGGTGCTGCTGCTTTGCTCGAAATGAAGCCGACGACCCTGCAAAGCCGCATCAAGAAACTCAACATCAGCAAGCAGGAGTTGTTATCGGATTAACGCAGCGCTTTCATCCTGCAATTCCCAATTGGTCCTGTTTTCAGGTTATGGTGTGGAAGCTGAAAATTCAGGCTCAGACGAAGAAACTGTTATCAATTCAATTGACGGATTGTGCGATTTGAACACGACCCCCTACAAAGAAGAGTGAATCATGAGCGATAAAAATCTTATTGTCAGCATTGCCGATCAGGTGGCTCTGGTCACCATTAACCGCCCTGAAGCGATGAATGCTTTGAATCCAGCCACGATTGTTGAACTCACGACGACCATTGCCGCCTTGGAACAGCGCGCTGATGTTCATGTGATTATTCTGACCGGTGCGGGGGACAAGGCCTTCGTTGCCGGTGGTGATGTCGCCCTGATGCGAACGCTCTCTCCTCTTCAGGCTCGTGATGTCGCACTAAAAGCTGCTGATTTGTTTCAGCGGATTGAAAATTCCCCCTGTGTCGTTATTGCTGCCATCAATGGCTACGCCTTGGGGGGAGGTTGTGAACTGGCTCTGGCGTGTGATTTACGCCTGGTAGCAGAGAAGGCCCAGCTTGGTCAACCCGAAATCAATTTGGGAATCATCCCGGGCTGGGGAGGCACACAACGTTTACCCCGTCTGATTGGCGTCAGCCGTGCTAAAGAACTGATGTTTACCGGTGGGAGGATCAGTGCAGATCAAGCTCTTAACCTTGGTCTGGTGGATCATGTTTATCCTGCTGAACAGCTTATTGAGGAGGCTCGGAAGCTGGCGCAGACTATCGCATCCAAGCCGCAAACAGCGATCCGGATCATTAAGGAAGCCGTTAATAACGGTATGGCAATGGATCAGGAAAAGGCGATCCGCTATGAGGCTGAGATGTTCGGAATGTGTTTTACGACTGCCGACCAGAAGGAGGGCATGGACGCATTTTTTGAAAAGCGACCGGCCGTATGGAAGAACTGTTAGTTTCCGACCGGACCGCATCCGCCGGAGACAGGTGGTCAAGTTGACCTCAGCGGAGTGTTTTTATCTTTATTCCGTTGAAATCGAAGATCATTCGTCTTCTTTAAAGTCCGTCATGAACCGGTGTACTGTTTCCATCATCTCCGGTGATCCTGTAAAAAAGGGAACCCGCTGATGTAACTCTGTGGGCTTCAAATCAAGAATGGGATTGTACCCGTCAGTCGCTAACGCCCCGGCTTGCTCTGCCAGAAAAGCAATGGGATTGCACTCATATAATAACCGCAATTTACCGGATGGTGTCTGTGCTGTTTGCGGGTAAATATAGATCCCCCCTTTGAGCAGATTGCGGTGAAAATCAGCAACCAGGGAACCGATGTAACGCGAAGTATAAGGACGGTTTGTTGCTTTGTCCTCTTCCTGGCAATATTTCAGGTATTTTTTTACACCTAATGGGAACTTGATATAATTCCCTTCATTGATTGAATAAATCTTGCCTGTTTTGGGAATTGTAAGGGATTCATGAGAGAGGCAGAACATGCCAATCGATGGATCATAGGTGAAACCATGAACACCGTTGCCCGTTGTAAACACGAGCATGGTTGAAGAGCCATAAATCACATAACCTGCAGCGACCTGTTTTCGTCCGATCTGTAAAAAATCCTCCATGGCTACGGGGCCATCAGTCGGAGAGATGCGGCGGTAAATTGAGAAGATGGTTCCGACAGAGACATTGACATCAATATTTGATGAGCCATCCAATGGATCCATAAGAACAACATAGCTGGCATTGCGACTGTTTTTGTTGTCAAAAAAGACAAAATTATCTTCTTCTTCAGATGCGATTCCACAGACTTCACCACGAGCGATGAGGGCATTTTTAAATATCTCATTCGCGTACATATCAAGTTTTTGTTGCTGTTCCCCTTGAATGTTTTCAATACCACTGGCACCGGTAATATCAACGAGCCCCGCTTTGTTAATTTCACGGTTAACAATTTTTGAAGCAAGTTTGATCGCACTTAATAGTGCACTTAACTCACCCTTTGCGTGAGGAAAGTCGGCTTGTTTTTCAACGATAAATTCACCCAGTGATTTGTTTATCTTCATTCTCATTCCTTTTCTAGAGGATAGATGTTCAGACTTCCGTCAAGGATTCTTGCGCCAATAATGCGTTGACTGCTCAAAGGGACCAACTAATTTGAGTCCCTTTGGCCGCTGGTGACTGCAGTAATAACGCTGATACTAGTACGGGTTTCGCTTTTGGTCCAGACAAAATCAGTTTCGATACCCAGAACATGCCGCTTTTTGTCAAGCAACGCGCCGGTCTTTCCTGCAGTAAACCTCAAAGTGATCCCGCGACCCCAAGGGGGCGAGCACCTTGGGTGATGTTAAATCTCTTGATCTTTTTAACTGCTGTTCTTTCCAGTAATAATGACGCATCTTCTTGGAATTGTTGATAGTCCATAGGGAATGTGCGAATCCCGCTGATATTATTTAGCAACCGGGAGATCTTCCCATCTGGTCGTATAAGACGGGGAAAGATGTGTCCGGTTCATAAACCAGTCTTGTTCCTCCCGCTGTGAGCCGAACTGGACTTTTCCGTTGGTTGTTTGGTTAATCTTGTCTATGGTTTGCATCAAGCGGTCAGAGGCGGCAGAGTCTTTTGGCGGTTCAAGTAAAGAAAGCTGCATTTGGTTTTCCGGACAAATTTCGGTCAGGATAATCCCTGCTTTGGCATAGTGGTAGCCCTCTTTCCATATCTGCTCGAACAGTTTTCCGGCCAGATGCAGGAAATCCCGACTGTCGCTGCTGGCTTGTATCAGCCTGCCGGTTGCTGTCTTACTATATTGAGGGCGGTTGGCATGAGGGCTGGTGCGGATAAATACGGAGATAACGCAGGCACGCAGCTTTTCCTTACGTAACTTCTCGGCTCCACGCGTTGTAAATTCTGCAATGGCTTCGCGCATCGGTCCCTGTTCAGTCATTTTGCTTCCGAAGGAGCGGGAACAAATCACCTGGCGGCGCGTTGCCGGAGTTTCTTCCAATTCGATGCAACTTTCCTCATTCAGCTCCCGCACGGTACGTTCAAGGACGATAGAGAATTTCTGGCGGACAACCTTCAGGTCCATCTGTGCTAACTGGAGAGCTGTTCTTATCCCCATATTTTCCAATCGTTTACCGATGCGCCTGCCAACGCCCCATACGTCCTTGACCGGCACCAGTTCACATAACCGCTTTTGCCTGGAAGAGTTGGTCAGATCGACGACACCTCCGGTCTGCGGATATTTTTTTGCCGCATGATTGGCGAGTTTTGCAAGAGTTTTGGTTGGTGCCATCCCGACCGAGACCGGAATGCCGGTATATTGGAGAACCGTGTCGCGGATCTTCCGTGCGTACTGTTCCAGGTCTTTGCAGCCATCAAGGTGCATGAAACATTCGTCAATTGAATAAATTTCAACCCGGGGTGAGAAGGATTCCAGGGTGTGCATGACTCGTGCTGATATATCCGCATAAAGGGTATAGTTGCTGGAAAAAACAGTAATTTTGTGAGCGTTGACAAGGTGCTGAATCTTGAATAGAGGATCTCCTGTTTTGATCCCAAGAGCCCGGCATTCTCTTGACTTGGCGACGCAGCAGGCATCGTTGTTGGATAATACCAGCACGGGTTTGTTTTTTAGATCCGGGCGGAAGATTCGCTCGACACTGGCGTAGAACGAATTGCAGTCGACCAGGGCAAAAGTTGTCATGATCTGTGTAAGGAATGGATCGATGTGGTGACAACGCCAAAGATTTCAAGCTCAGACTCTTCCGGAACATCGATCGGGGCATGTTGATTATTCATCGGGACCAGCCTGATAACAGGGGTCAGCTCTAATTTTTTGACTGTCAGCTCACCATTGAACTCAGCAATAATAATATCCCCATGCTGTGCTGCAAGCGAGCGATCGACCACCAGGATGTCCCCCGGAAAGATCCCGGCATCAACCATGGAATCCCCTTGTGCCCGGACAAAATAGGTCGCCGCCGGTTTTTTGATGCAGAGTTCATTCAGGTCCAGTTTCCGCTCACAATAATCAGATGCCGGGCTCGGAAAGCCTGCTGGAACATGATCGAGAAATAAAGGGATATCCAAAGGGGGAAAGGTTCCGCTTTTACCTATTTGTGTCACTGTCATGAGATGCAACCTCTGTGTTTATTTATGCCGACTATTGAACTTGTACCGGAGCATAATGACAGAAAAAGTCATGGGTTGACATAAATTCCTTTGCTTCTGTCTGAGGGGGGAGAAAACAGGTTGCAATCTTGAATTTTCACCAGCGTTAAGGTTGATATCACCATCATTCTATGCCAATATATTGATTACCTAATTGGTCATTTTTGTCTTGTTTTTTACCCCGGAACTTATTACATTTTATATGTTTGATGAGCTAGAGGAGGATGTATGTCGGAGGATTATAGTAAGATTAAATCAACTCTCAGCTCTCTTAGAAGCAATGCTTTTAATATTCAATCCTTACTGCGTATGGCCCAGGATGGTAAAAATGCAACGGAGATTCTCTCGAAAATCACCTTCGCCATCGAAGATCATTTTGAGCGAGTGCAATCGTTACCTCTGGACATTCCGGAAGAGAGCTTGGAAGACCACGAGGACATCCTCCAGAAATTTAAAATTGTTCATAATGATTGGCTCAATGGAGTCATATCTGATGCAGACTATGCTGAAGCTTTGAACCTCAGGCTGTTTAACCATTTCTCGTCTTATTTTCAGCCATTGCTGGAAGGGCACTTGGACGATATCTCTGCATTACCATTCAGAATTTAAAAATGAGAACAACTTCCGTTTCTTATGACGAAGAGGTTCTTTATTTATTTTTATTTCCCATTCCGGTTTTAATTCTTTATTTCAGTGTTATGATGATCAACTATCATTGATTTTCGTCTCCATCTGTTGTCCATAGGGTATTCTCAAAAATAAAATGCCGGCAACAACAGGAGAGCTTGGTGGGAAAGAACACTTAGTTTTTGCTGAAGACCGATCTCGTTTGTTCGGAGGGACCCTTCTCAGTGGTTTCTTGATGTTTAGTAATCAGCGCTATTTCAGATGAAAATAACTCCTTTTGGTGAACTGCTTATACAGAGATGAGCGGAAATGTTGCCGTTTTGCCTTTTGTGCTGAGGTGTGATTGATATGACAGGAAAGAGCCGGAAGAAAAAAGTTTCATTGAAAACTATTCTGATCTGTCCCTATGTTGCGTTGGTGATTTGTCTGGCGATTGCCATCGGGTTGCTTTCGTATCGGACCGGTAGCCACGCAGTCAAGACGGTTTCTGAACATCTGTTGCAAGAAACAGTCAGTCGCATCAGCCAAGCTGTAGATCGACATGTTGTTGGTTCGGTGGCTGCGTTGAAGACGGCTTTTCCTGAAGGCATGCCGGCACCGGCTTCCATTGAGAGTGATTTTGACAGTATTCTTACGAGGCTGTGGATTGCGACTTCATTGCACTCCGATCCCAACAACTATGTTTATTACGGCAATATTGCCGGCCAGGCCATCGGGCTTTATCGCCACTCGAATCAGTTGGGAGAACTCAGGGTCAAGTATCGGGCCGAAGATCATCGTCAGCGTTTTAATATCGAAGGTCTTGGCGGGGTTCCACAGTTTCAGTCCGTTGAGAAAGAACTGTTTGATCCGCGGGTCCGCCCCTGGTTTCAGGTCGCGAGAAGTACTCAAAAAGATATCTGGACCTCTGTCTATATTGATTTCGGGACTCTGGAGCTGGTTTCCACCCGAGCCAGACGAGTCCTTGCTGCTGATGGCACCCTTGCCGGAGTTGTCGCGACCGATATGTCCCTGCGTTCGCTCAATGACTTTGTCGGTAGCCTCAATATTTCGCCTAATGGCCTTGCTTTTATCATTGAACCGAACGGTGATCTTATTGCATCAACGGTGAGTCCGAATATCAAGACCCTTGCCGATGGCCAGAGGGTTCGTGTCAATGCCGCTGATAGCGGTCATCCTCTGTTAAACCGGATTTATCAGCAGTTAAAATCGGAGCTGAGCGCAGGTGTGGATGATTTAGCGGTCACAACCTTCTTTTTCGATGATGATAATGGCGAGCAGATCAATGTGGGATTTGATTTGTTTGAAGACAATGCCGGCTTGAAGTGGGTCAATGTTGTCGCTCTGCCTGATCGTGATTTTATGGGAGGCATCAGCCAAAACGTCATGCTTACGGTGATGATCGCGGTTCTTGCTACAATTCTTGTCGTGCTGATAGGTTTACGCATTCTTCATTGGGTGACGACTGATCTGAATACCCTGTCTGTTGCGGTGAATAAAGTTGGCAGCGGGCTTCTCGAAGAACCTATCTCTATTCGTCGTAATGATGAGATCGGGATGCTGGCAACAAGCTTCCGGGCGATGCAATATCGGTTGCAGACCGATCATTTGACCGGGCTTCCCAATCGCTACGCATTTGAGCAGATGCTTAACGCAGCGGTCGAAAAATCAAAAAACAGTACAGAGAGTGAGAAATTTGCAATCTTTTTTGTCGATATCAACGATTTTAAATTGGTGAATGACTGTTACGGGCACGATGCCGGTGATCAGGCTTTGATTGAATTGGCGTTGCGTTTACGCACCAACGTCCGTCAGGAAGATTTTGTTGCCCGCTATGCCGGCGATGAGTTTGTCGTGTTGCTGGAAGGCATTCAATCCAGAAGCGATCTGAGACCGATTCGCAAAACCCTTGAAGTTGCTCTGGCACAACCTCTCATTTCTCTGGAGAAAACGATTTCAATCGTCAGTGGAGCTATTGGTGAGGCTTTTTTCCCGGAGGATGGAGATAATCCTCAAGATCTTCTGGTGTGCGCCGATAAAAGAATGTATATCCACAAGGACGAGATCAAGCACAGGAGGAAAATGGACCAGCAACAAGAGTGCAGCACAGAGGAGGACGTCAGGTCATAAGGTTTGGTTTATAATGGCTGATTTCAGCATCGTCAATCTTACTCTCTCTTGCATCAGCAATAGAATCAGCTAGAATAGGTTCCAGCGTAAAACTTAAATGAAAAGTATGGAGACAAGCTATGATTGGACCGAAACATTCCGCGATAGCCGAAGGAATAGAGGCTGTCGAACAAGGGAATACTGCGCTGGCTATGGAGTTATTCAGCCAGGTCAAAGCGACCGACATGACTCCTCTGTTGGCATCCTATAAGGCCTACTGCCTGGCCTGTGAGCAAAAAAATCTTTCCAAAGCAATCAATATGGGGCTTAAGGCACTTCAGGAAAATCAAACCCACCCGTTGATATATCTGAACCTGGGGCGAATTTACTACAGTGCCGGGTTTGAAAAGAAAGCTTTGGATTTTTATCGGCAAGGGCTGCGATATCAACAGCACCCACTATTGTTGCGGCGCATGGAGATGCTTTGCTTGCGGCGGAAACGGTTTTTCCCTTTTCTGGAGCGTTCGAATCCTCTGAATATTATCACCGGAAAAATTCTTTCGAAAATATTTTAGGCGAATTGTCTGAAGAGGAATATAATAGAGCCGGGATTTCCGGTTGCAATCACAAAGGGGATAGCGTATATAGTACAGCCCATGCGCCCGTAGCTCAGCTGGATAGAGCGCTGCCCTCCGGAGGCAGAGGTCATAGGTTCGAATCCTATCGGGCGCGCCAATAAAATCAAAAGGTCAGCAGATAACTGCTAACCTTTTTTTGTGTCCGTGCCCAAATCGTGCCCACCCTGTGCCCAAAATTTACTGATTTGACGAATTGGACACCGGGAAATCCCTGTTTTCCCCTGCCAAGGGGTCAAGCTTAAAATGACCCTTGCCCCACTTTATATTTACCTATTCCTTCTTTAAATCCTTTTGATCATCTTGATCCGGAAGGAACTCAACTAGTTCCTGGATTTTACAACCAAAAAACAAGCAAATCTTTTCTAAATTTCCGATTGTTGTATTTGAGGCTTTTGGGTTGGCCACTCTAGAAAGAGTTGAGAGGTGTATCCCGGTTTCCTCTGAGATTTCTTTGAGACTAATTCTTCTTCCAAGCTTGAATTCCGATGGCAGGTGGAGGTGTGTTCTATGGGTAAAATCAGGGTACGAAAAGAAACGGGAAAGCTGCAATTTGATTTTTTTTACAATGGCGTCCGCTGTCGTGAACAGTCGCTTCTTGACGACACCCCGGCAAACCGGAAGCGACTGGAAACTTTCATGGATCAGATCGATCGGGAGATCAAGCAGGACAGCTTCGATTACGCCAAGTATTTTCCCGACAGTAAGAACCTATCTCGCTTTGATCAGACATCCGCAGTTGAAACGACCGTCGTGTCGGTAGGAGAGGCTCAGACCGAACTGTTTAAAGAGTGGGTCAAGGAATGGTTCCAGGAGAACGAAATCACTTGGAAGATTTCTTACCAGAAAACCGTACAGGGCAATATCGACGCCCATCTTGTCCCCTGGTTCGGCGAAAAAGATGTCAGCCACATCACCAAGGGAGATATCCTAAAATTCCGGTCCTCACTCGCCAAAGTCCAGATCGGAAAAAAGACAGGGTTATCAATCAGTCGGATCAACCACATCATGACAACATTGCGTCAGATATTAGGTGATGCAGCCGACAGGTTTCATTTTAGCACGCCCTTTGTCGGGATCAAACCGCTAAAAGTTCCCCGGACCGATGTTGATCCTTTCACCATTGAAGAGGTCAACCTGATTTTATCCAAGGTCAGAGAGGACATGAAAGATTATTATACGGTTCGCTTTTTCACCGGCATGCGCACTGGAGAGATCGATGGATTGCAGTGGAAGTATGTTGATTTTAAGCGCAATGAGATTCTGATCCGTGAAACCTTAGTGCAGATGCGTGAAGAGGAGACCAAGACCATCTATTCGGTGCGTGAGATCAAGATGTCGGCCCCGGTGATGGATGCCCTGAAAAGGCAATATGAACTGACCGGGCATTTGGGAAATAATTCGAAAGTTTAACCACATTGATGGTTCAGAAAGTGCATAGATTGGTGGTAAAGGTTGAATATTCCGCAAGAGGGAGAATTTATGAAGTACAACAGGGTTGCTATACTAACGTTAAGTGACAAAGGAGCACGTGGGGAACGGGTTGATGAGAGTGGCCCCGCACTGTCTGCATGGCTTGCTGATTACGGGATGATAACCGTGAAAGCTTTGATTATTCCTGATGAGTTTGACCTTATCGCACAAACTCTTCTTGATTGGGCCGAGCAGGATATCGCCGATCTGATTCTGACCACAGGCGGAACCGGGGTTTCCCCACGCGATGTGACGCCAGAAGCGACTATGCAGGTGGCCACCAGGATAATTCCAGGAATTGGTGAACTTATGCGTACCAACAGTTTCAAGAAAACGCCGATGGCTGCGTTATCACGGGCTGTTGCGGTAATTTGTGGGCGATCTTTAATTGTTAATTTACCGGGAAGCCCCAAAGCCGCAGTGGAAAATCTGGAAGCCGCATGGCCGGTGCTTGGCCATGGGATCGAGAAAATCCGTGGCGACCAGCGGGATTGTGCCGGTCAGCACAATTGGTAGAATTTTCTTATTCATTAGCGATAGCAAAAGAATATAAGATTCATGTCCGACGTTTCTTAGCTGCTTCAAGAGAGCTCTGCCAGAACGATAATATTGCTTTTGTAAGAAAGTATTTTAACGCTCTCGCTAGATTAAATAAACTGCTTTACAGCGATCTGGATTTCAATGAATTTGTCTCAAAATGACATCAGGGATGACGTTGATCTCAAAAAGATTGAGGCAACAAATTTTGCTGTTGTTCTTGATTGACAATATTTCATCCCGCTTGAAAAATTTAGGAACAAAAAAATGCCCCCGGAGATTGTTCTTTGTCTGGACGCCACCCAAAGATGTTATCGGATCGTTAATTCCATCTTGATTTCGTTCCTATCGTGTCTTCATCAGACTTCACCATTATCTCCAGGCGGCATATGTGAAAGCTTTTATCTGACTTACCGCTATTCTTAATTCTTGTAGAAATAAACTATCTAAAATCTTCTCAGTCGTTTTGATGCTGAATCACAGATTTTTTCATAAAAAGTTAGCCTCAATGAGCAGGTGGCAATGCGTGGCACAAACAATGCAGATATTTGCTGAGAAAATTATTTGCTGATAGCTACGTCTATCTTTTTTCTTTATGAAGCGACGCGGAGTAAATCATGGCAGTAGAATTAGGTAAAAAAGTAAAGGTTGTCTACACTGGGACTCTAGATGATGGAGTCGTTTTTGGTTCCTCCCCAGAGGGGGCACCACTTGAATTTGAGGTCGGTGCTGATCAAGTGATACCCGGAGTCGATCAGGCAGTCCAGCAAATGTCTCTTGGAGAGATCAAGAAATTTCGAATTGGAGTGAATGACGCTTACGGAGATCATGACCCCGAATTGATCATCAAAACAGATGCGAGTCAGCTTGGTGGAGTCCCAGAACTAGGGCAGCAGATCCTGGTGCCTGACGCTGATGGGAATTCTACGTTGCTGACTGTTAAGTCTGTGTCAGACGAAGAAATCCTTCTTGATGCAAATCATCCCTTAGCAGGAAAAGATCTTAATTTTGAACTGGAGTTGGTTGAGGTGCTGTAACTCCAGGTTTAAATTATCAAAAAAGCCGCCCCTGTGCTTCAGAGGCGGCTTTTAAATTGAGTAGTGCTCTACGTTCTTAGTTATTCCGTTAGGCTAAAAAAGTCCATTTCCTTCCTAAATGATATGTCACTTATGGTCCGCATAGTGCCGATTGGTACTTCAATTCCAACCACTCTCAATTTGATAATCCACTACAAGTAAAAAACCGTAATCATTTCAGCGATTTATCTGCTTGTCTTCTTTTCAGGTGATGGCCAGTGATTTTTAAATCCCAAAAGAAAAAAACCGGTGTTTTTTTGGTAATTGTAAAAATCATTAAATTTCAGCTAGTTAGCTTCGCGTGATTGTTGGTGGTTCAATGGCATATATATAGCATGTGAGAATTCCGAGCGTTTTACTTTGGAATGTTACTGTTTCGAGATAGCATTCCGCTAACTAAGGCGATGGTTATAAAAACCATCAATTATCAGAGAAGCAAGGAGGAAGGTACACATGAGAGTATTAGTTGTTAGTCTGTTGCTGCTTTGCCTGACCGCACCGGCCATGGCTGCGGACAATCTGAAAGAGATGTTTGCCAACGGAACATTTAAAGGCAAAATCGAACTGTTGCATTTTACCCGGGATTTTGATGGGGGGAACACAGATCGTCAGGACCAGGCTGCTGGTGGAGTTTTCTACTATAAAACCGATAGCTTTAAAGGGATCACCCTGGGTGGTGCTTTAGCCACGACCAATGACCTCAACAGTGATGATGATAAGGCAACTTATGGATTACTTGCCGGCGGGCATGAAAGTGTAACCCGTTTGCAGGAATACTATGTTCAGGGTGACTATTTCGATACCACAGTTAAAATCGGTGCACAGGAACTTTTTACTCCATTTTTGTTTTTCCATCCTGTTCGTATGATGCCTAGAACGTTCCGTGGTGCGTCTGTTGTTAATAAAAGTGTAGACAATCTTAAATTGATGGCTTTCTACCTTGAAGACGCAGCAGATTGGGACGACGATGCGTTTGTCAATATGTCGCAAATTGCAGGTCCGATTTATGCTAACGATGGCTCTGTAGATGATGAAGCCGCGATAATTTTGGGCGCTAGCTACAATCTTCCAATTGATGGCTTAAAGGCGAGTGTCGAAGCTTGGGGCTTCAAAATGGACGATGTCATTAATCAGTACTATCTCAAGACCAAGTTGAGTAAAAAAATCAATGACATAACAGTCTTTGGTGGCATGACGTATGCCGATCAACAAGATGATGGCGATGCTTTAAGTATTCGTTTCGGTGATGGTGAAACAGACATCGATACATACCAGTTTGGTGTCAATGCAGGTGTTGCAGCTTATGGCTTTAATTTCACGGCAATGTACTCAAAAACTGGTGACGATCCTATCTATGACCCATGGGGATACAGCAAAGCCATTATTCAGCAAGTTTTGAATGCAGGTCTGCTTGCTGATGAAGATGCATATGGCGCGAAACTTTCCTATAATTTCGGCCGCTTGGGTGTCAATGGATTGAGTGCTTATGTCTTCCATGCTGAGTATGATGGTGTTGAAGCTGTGTCGCGTGCATCGGTTGACTCGAAAGAAACAGACTTCAATGTCCAGTATGCTTTTTCGGGAGGTCTCGAAGGCCTTGGCTTGCGTGTAAGGCATGCCATTGTTGATAATTACTATGGTAAAGGTTTTGACGCAAAAGATACTCGTTTCTTTGTGACATACAAATTCTAAAGTTTTCAAATACAAACTAAGCGGGTGTGTTTGGATGTGTTGCCCCTCCTGAGAATGAGTGTTCTCCGGGAGGGGCGTTTTTATTTTTGACCTTTGTTGGCTTTTTCAGCAAGGTCTGCTGGCTTCGTTGTTTGTGAAACTTGTACTCTGTCAGTATAATATGGTGGGAAATGGAATTAAGACATAAGGGCCTGCTTTATATCTTCATATCTCTGGTAGCCGCAGCAACCATAACAATTATTACCAAAATAGCGATTTTGCACGGAGGCAATCCTTCAAAAATATTACTTCTCAGGTTTGTTATTGTTGTTGTGTTTTTGTTTGGTTATATGCAGGCCAAAAATATTTCCTGGCGAACAAGCAGAAAGAATTTTTTCGGTCTTATCGGGTTAGGCTTTGCCTATGTCAATGTTTCTCTCCTGTTCTTTTTATCAATGAAATACATTTCTCCCTCTCTTGGGGGGGGGTGATTTTGTACACCTATCCTATGCTGGTCTCCATTTTGTCAGCACTAATTTTAAAAGAGCGGTTTACAATGCCTAAAACAATGGCTCTATTTTTCTCTTTGGTAGGCTGTTTACTGGTTATTGGAACCGATTTTAACGCTGTTGATTATCGTGGGGTGGTATTGGCTTTTATGACAGCTATTTTTTTTAGTATTTACATCGTTGGCAATAAAATAATTCTGGATGGTGTTAAGCCGATTGTTTCTCTGGCATATATGGCAGCTTTTTCTGTTGTTTTCTTTACTCTTAAATCACTCTGGGAAGGAACTTTAAGCTTCCAATATTCTTCCGTTGATGTTGTGCCTGCGGTGTTGTTGGCCATTATCCCGACCCTGATTGGAATAATAGCTCTGTTTAAAGCTCTGGAAATTCTCGGTGCTTCAAAGTCGGCAATTATTTCTTCTTTTGAACCTGTTGTTACCTTAGTTCTTGCATATTTTCTGGTAGGAGACAGGATTACACTTATTCAGTCAATCGGTGGAGTTTTGATTCTAAGCAGTGTGTTTATCGTTCAAAGACGATGCTCTCAGGACGATTATGCCACTGTCCGGCAGGCAGCAAAGACTGTGGCTGAATAAGTTTCGATGTTTTTGGGTTTATTCAGTTACTCGAAACAAACAGCCCCGCCGTATATATTTTATTGTGTGATACTACTCTGTTTTTCCATTTCGAAAAATAATCTGGGACCGAGGACTTTTCGGTGAGGGTTTTGATATCAGCTTTTTACTTCTCCAAGCCTTTTGGCCGCTTCAAGCAGCATCAGCCTTGTTGATTCCCAGTCGAGACAGGCATCTGTTACGGAAACCCCATACTTGAGCTTGCTGACATCATTATGGAGTGGTTGGTTCCCTGCGTTCAAATTGCTTTCAATCATTATTCCGCGGATCGAACGGTTGCCTTGAAGCCGTTGATCGACAACCTGCGACAGGACCTGATGCTGTTGTTTGTAGT
Organism: uncultured Desulfuromusa sp.; assembly: GCF_963675815.1. Lineage (NCBI taxonomy): Bacteria > Pseudomonadati > Thermodesulfobacteriota > Desulfuromonadia > Desulfuromonadales > Geopsychrobacteraceae > Desulfuromusa > uncultured Desulfuromusa sp. The sequence goes on along the minus strand of NZ_OY776574.1, from coordinate 71,797 downwards.
CTTTGAAGGAATTCCCATGGCTGCAATCCACCATAATGGTCTGTTTCTGGTTGGCTTTCTTTAACAGGGATTCAACTTTCTCAATATCTTCGGGAAAATAGTTTGGCCTGTCATGCCCCCCTCGCAGGACAATGTGAGTATCTGGATTTCCTGTGGTTTCAACAATAGAAATGGTTCCCTTGCGATTGATTCCCATGAAGCTGTGAGGTCGTGCCGCAGTGCTGATAGCATCAAGAGCTATTTTAATATTACCGTCAGTACTGTTTTTAAAACCGACAGGAAATGAAAGGCCGCTGGCCATTTCTCTGTGGGTTTGAGATTCGGTGGTTCGTGCCCCAATAGCCCCCCAGCTGATCAAGTCTGCCAAAAAATGAGGGGCAATTGGGTCGAGCACTTCGTTTGCAACGGCAACCCCCCGGCTGTTGATATTGCACAGGAGTTGTCGTGCTAACCCAAGGCCTTTGGAAATCGGATGAGTTCCGTTGAGCTCTGGATCGTTAATCAATCCCTTCCATCCAACATTCGTGCGTGGTTTTTCAAAGTAGACTCTCATGACCAGGTAGAGCTTATCTTGAACCTCAGCCTTTAGCTGTGCCAGATGATCAGCATATTCCAGGGCAGCCTTGGAATCATGAATGGAACAGGGGCCGACGACAACCATAAGGCGTTGATCTCGACGATAAAGAATATCTTTGATCTGTTGCCGAGAGGATAGAACAAAATCCGCAGTTTTCCCGTCAAGAGGAAAGATCTGCTTTAGATCCTCTGGAGAAATTATCGGGTTGAACCTTCTGATATTCAGGTTTTCTGTTTGCTTCATGCTTTTGCCTCAGTGAAGAAGATTCCAGTTTGCTTGACTCAACGGATAACAGTCGCCAGAGCTCCAGTTATCCGAGATGTGGAGTCAGGTGTTGCGTTGCAGTTCGGATTCAAAGACTAGCACTGCTGATATTGTGTCATAGGTTTCACGCTGGGAGTTGGATGATCAGCGGCCTATGCGAGCTTGCTCTTCATGATTGCACGGTAACGTAATTCATGGATTCTATTTGCAGTTGCAAGGTCTCTGGTGTCAGCGTTGGCGTGCAGTCGGTAGTTGTTTGTGCCCATTGAGCTGCTCGTTGTGCCGTAAAAATCGAGGGCTGATTCATCCAACGGAGATACCCCATATTCTGCGCACACCTTCTCATAATTGTCTCTGGGGAGGGGGGCTGAGGGAATGCTTCTGAAGCGATGCATGTGGGCAATGAACTCCTCCGGGTCGTCGACATTGATACAGCGTAGCCATTTTTCTGGTTCGGTTGTATGGAAGCCGGATTCTACATATCGACCATTTTCATCCTTTTCAATTGTCGTCCAAACGATAGCCATTATTTCTCCTTTGTGGCGGAATTCGAATCGTCTTAGTGGATGTTTCGTTTTCCGGTTTGCCCAAGGGCAAAGATGATAAAGTTTTTGTCGTCACTTGCGCGTCGCGTGTATCTACAGCAGATTTTAACGTCTCTCTTCCAGAACCCGAACGGGCTCCTCTGCATTCAGAACCGCTTTGTCAATGATGTAATCAGTCGCTTTTTCCAGACGGATTGTATGGACGAGCTGCTCTTTAGCACCAGGGGTCTCTTCCAGGCGTTTGAGGCGCGCATCGAAGTCTAGGGCCATATCCATGATCGAATTTTCTTGCTGTAAAAGGGTTTTTTTGATGTCTTCTTCCGTGATTTCCAGTTGCAGATGATCCGCAACTGCGGCCAGCAGCAGATTTTTTTTAACTGCGGTCTCTGCTTCCGGGCGAATTTCTTTTTTAGCGTCTTCTAAGCTCTTATTTGTCGATTTGAGGTAGTCATCAAACTTTTTTCCACCGATTTGCTGGCGGAATTGATTGATCTGCAGCATGATTTGCTGCTCGACGACTTCTTCTTTAAGCTGGCAGGGGTTCACATCAATTAATTTACTGATGACTGCCTTTTTAATATTGCGTTCGGTGCTTTCCTGGGCGAGTGACATGAGCGAAGTGCGTACTTCTTCTGCGAACGCCTCTATCGAATCGAAGGGGAGATTTTCAATAAGCTTCTCATCATTTTCAGCTCCCCTTTGCTTTCTTATGCCTTCGATCTGCTGTTTAACATCATCATCTGTGACGATAATCGGGACATAGCTCGCCTTCAGTTCCGTGTATTCTCCCAAAGTGACTTTTGGCTCCAGGGCAATCTGGATTTTCACGATACAGGGGTCTCCCAGTTTGGTTTCCTGCGGCATAATCTTCGGATAAGTCATTGGATTTAGATTGAGTTCCTTGAGGGCACTCATGTAGTAAGAGGGGAGGATGTTATTCAAGGCCTTGGCTGCTATTTTGTCTAACTCAGGATGATTCGCCATCATAGCCCGGTTGCTTAACGGAAGACCTTGTGATTGCTTGTTTTTACCCTCAGTCGATTTTATGAACTCCTCTGTTATTGCGTTTTCAATTGTGTTGGCGTCGATTTCAATTTTGAAGAGCGCTTCTTCTTCACTGGATTTCAGCATTGTGACTGTCATGACTTTCTCCTGACTTTATATTAAGGATAATGTAGGTTGTATTTAGACGAAAACCCTTGTATGAGGTCTCATTGTTTTAGAGCCCAAAGATCTTTCGCATATAGTCAACCACTACAAAAAACAAGCCAAACCTGACCTAGCAGGCAGTTTCTGCCGCTAAACACTTCATATCTGTGTTCTGTCGACCGTACGAGTTATCCTGAGGCACCAGATTATAAAGGGTGAGCTGAGCAGAAGTTTTGTCATCGAAACTTTCCACTTTTGTGAGAAGCAGTCCAATTTGGGGCTTTGCTTTAGATTAAACACGCCATTCTGTCTTATTTTGAGACTCTGTGTCTCAGGGCGGGAATGAAGTCCCGCGATTGTGTCCAGTTTTCGCGATCAGAAAAAATGAGAAGGTGTTGATGCAATCGGTGGAGCACCTCAACATCGTCTTTGTTCGATTTGTCAGAGCTCAATGGCAGGTTCACCAGGTGATAAATTGTGCTTGCTCGCTGGACTTTTGCCAACATCAATATCAGAGGAAGAAAATGCCCCACAAACAATAGCTGTTTGCGGGGCATGGCAAAGATTAAAAGCGAGGCTTATCCGGTGATCAAACTTCGCCGCTAGCTGACGTTCGCATATGGCGTTGAAGGAAGATGACAACAACTGCTATCACCAGTGCGCTGGAACCATTAATTGCGCAGATCTTAAAGACACTCCAGTTTTGCGATAAATAAAGGCCACCGATAACCGGAGCGACAAGGGATCCGATTTTACCCAGACCGTAGGCCCAACCGATACCTGTGGCACGTATTTCTGAAGGGTATACGGCTGATGCCATACCCATCAGTGAAGAGTTTCCACCGTTGACCAACATGCCGGTTATAATGGAAACGACAATGACAATATAAAATGGGCTGGATGAAAAATACCCAAAAGCAAGCATGGAAATGAAGGCGCCAACAAAGAGAAATTTTACTACATTCAGCTTATTAAATTTACTCATACATCGACCAATACAGAAGCAGGCGATGACAGAACCCAGATGGATAAAAGCAAAACCCATGCTGTATTGCTGAACAGAAGCGCCGCTTTGTTTGAGTAAAGTTGGTACCCATGAGAATAGAATCCACAACAGATAAAAGCTGAGATAAAACGATGCCCACAAAAGTATGGTTGTTGTTTTCAGTTCACCTGAAAAAAGAGCCTTGACGGAGCCTCCTTTTTCTTTTGTCAGGGCTGGGGCGCTAAACTGAAGGCTAGAATCGCTCGTCTTGCTTTTGTCAATCTTAGAAAAGATTGTGCGAGCTTTAGCTAAGGATTTCTCGGAGCCATCACGAACAAGATGGTGTAACGATTCCGGGAGAAAGAAAAAAATCAGGACGGCAATGGCCAGCGGAGCTAAACCACCGACATGATAGACCGATTGCCAACCATAATGAGGGAGTAGATAAGATGCTGAGAATGCTGCGATCATAGCACCTGTTGGCATTCCAGCCCACATGTACAGTGACAGTGATGCGCGGGATCGCGATGGGGCAAATTCGCTACCAAAGGCGAGTGCGTTAGGAATAGCTCCGCCCATCCCCAGCCCTGCGATAAAACGGTAAATAGCAAGTTCTGGGACACTGGAAATGTGTGAAATCATGTACGTGAAAAAGCCGAATACCAAAGCGGAAAAGACCATTGTTTTTTTACGTCCGATCCGGTCGGCTAACATTCCGATGACAATTGCGCCAATCATAGGCCCTAATTGTCCAAGGCTGATTGCAAAGCCCAGTTCAGCAGGGCTGGCATTTAAATGTTCTGCCATTTTGGGAATGGTAACTCCGATGACAGTCAAGTCAAAACCGTCAAAGAAAACAACTGTAAAGCAGAGAAGGCAGACAAAAATTTGATAAAATGAAAATGGTAGATCGTCAAAAGCTTCATTGACGTTTATTACTTTTTCCATAGCGGAACCTCCAGTTTGATGCGTGTAGTATATGGGGTAGAGGTAACCAAGATATCAAGTCAACAAGGTACATATTCGTTGGCATTAGTTTGATGGTTGCCGATTGTCCGTTGCAATAAAGCCAAATATCAAGATGTCAGTCATGGCTGCTATTGCGTTTTGAAACGTTTGGTTGCTTTGTGTCAAAAATTGATATTCATAGAGTTCGTTTATTGATCCTCGGTAAATCTGTTGAACAATTCTCATGTCGAAAGTTCTGAATTGCTTTTGTTGAATTCCGAGCCCGATGATTTTTTCTATTTCTTGCCATCGTGCATCAAAAAAATACTCAAATTTGTTCCACTGTTCCGGGAGTTTTCGTTTGATGTCGACAATAACCCGAGAACTGAGGGGGCCAAGAGCTTTAGGTGATGCTGTTAGCAGGGCGCTTAATTTATCGATTGTATTCAGCTGTTGAGAGTTAACAATCTCCTGAATCTGCACTTGCAGGTCAGATAAAATTTCGTTGAGAACAGCCTCGATAAGATTAACTTTTGAACTGAAGTGGTCGTAAATGCTGCGCTTGCTGACACCAAGCTGTTTAGCCAGATCAGCAATCGTAAAATTTATGCCTTTTTCATTCATCAGATTTAAAGCTTCCGTGCGAATTCTCTTCAACATAGAGTTGATCCATTCTGTCGGTACCCGATGCGTTTTTCGGGTACCGACAGCGAAAAAAATATCTGCCAGGGACCTTTTCTAAAAAAGGTGAATTGGCCCCGACAGAAAGGTCCCTGATTGTTATGCATTCAACGAACCTATTGATACACGTAACGGAGCATCTATTGTGCTTTTTTATCCATTGTTCTGTAAATGAGTGCGAAGACAAGTCCTACAACGTTAACACCCAGAGCGATCCAGAAGGCCTGCTCGTAGTCACCGGTAGCTACGCGAACTTTCGCCGCCAATAACGGACCTGAAAGTGCTGCCAGGCTGAAGCCGATAAAGGTGACGCCGTAATTAACACCAAAGTTTTTCATGCCATAGCGTTCGCCGATAATTGGCGGTATCAGGCACAAAAAACCACCAAAAACAGCTCCGACACCAACACCTGAGGCAACAAATCCGGCCACAGAGCTGGTAAAGGTCAAGTTGAGCATAGAAAGAGCTGAAACAACGTACATCAGCATAATCGTATTAGAGCGGCCAATCTTATCAGAAAGAGCTCCGAAACCAATTCGGCCGATTGCATTTGCCAGGGTGATAACGCTAACAAAAAATGCGGCTTTCATTGGGGTCAGATTAAACATTAACTGGCCGATGGGAGAAGCGTGTGCAACAACCATAAGTCCTGACATTGCTCCACAGTAGAGCATGATCAAAATAACCCACCAGATTCCCTGGCTGATCATCTGTGTCCATTTGCTATTTTTTGAGCCTGTAGTCGTTGTTACCGTTTCTGCTGGGCTCCAGCCCGCAGGAGCGTAATTGGCAGGGGCTCTTTTGGTCACTGTAAGGGCTAGAGCAATGACAACAAAGAATACTGATCCGAGGATCTGAAAACAGGCCAGAATGCCGTATTTAATAATCAGCGCACTGGCGATAGGGGCCATGAGCATGGCACCACAGCCGTAACCAGCTGCACAGATCCCTGCAGCAAGGCCACGTTTGTCCGGGAAAAATTTAACTGTGTTGGCCAACGTCCCCATATAGACAACGCCTCCACCAATACCAGCGAGGGTACTGTAGGTCAGATAGAGCTTGCCTATCGATGAACCTTCAGAAATAAAACCGGTGAGAATCAGACCGGCAGTAAACATTAGGCCACCAATAATAATGGTCGTTTTTGAGCCAAGTTTATCTTGGATGAAACCGCCACCAATCATGGCAACAGGACTAAGACCATGGTTGATGGTAAAGGCTAAGGCGAGTGCTGGCGGAGCCCAAGTGAACAGAGCACCCAAAGGCTTAGCAAAAACACTCCAGGCATACAAAGTTCCGATACAGAGGTTAATGATAACGGCGGCAGCCAGGATCAACCATCGGTTGTAATTCTGATCTGTCATCTTTTCTCATCTTTCGCGTGTGAGGGTTATAATGTGCCTGCCGGGATAAAGACTTGGATCTCCCCGGCAGGCAGTTCAATACAGAAAAGATCACGGGTACTTAACTTCCCGGTGATTTACTATTTAATCTTTTTTGTCTTGTTCTTCTTCAAGAGACGTTTTACAGAATGGACATTTTTTTTGCTTTACGCCGCCAAGGGCAACCAACTTTTTCCCGCATTTTGGGCACTCTTGCGCTTTTTCAACACCACCAGGTCTAAAACACATAATTATCTCCTTTATTATGCTCGTGAGATTCTTCTTTATTAATCGACAGGCTCAGCTATATAAATATTTTTTTAAACTTTTTTCATTTTATTCGACAGATTTATACATAACTATTAAAGATTATTTTTTATCTTCTTTTTCTTCTTCAAAAGTAATTTTTCCACTATTATATTCTTTAGAAGGTTTGAACTTAGTACTTCCATAGTTTTGACCAGGTTTTGCTGCAAGTGGATTTAGAGGTTTAGTAACTTTCTTTTTTGTTTTTTCATCTGCCATGATAATTCCCTTTCTTATAATTATGCTTTTTTAAAAAATGATTGCTGTGCGTTACAGTTTTATTCAGTAACTTTATTTTTATAAATAATTAACAAAAACAATCAATTCGGAGAAACAATATGTGTTGGCTATGCAATCCTTATTGTGAAGGTTGAAAACCTCCAAAACCAATCAAATGTGAAAACTGTTTGACTTATAATTTTCACGATTTGACTATTTTTATAAAATGTAAACAAGTTTTGCCTGAAAGACCGAAACCTGAACCTGTCTACTGCCGGTATATCGAAGAAATGTGCGCAAACCCTTGTCAGCGACATAAAAAAGAACCCGATAATCTGGCTTATAGCTCTTGTTAATTCCATACGCCTATTGTTGATGCTATCGGCTGACGTTTAATTTGCGGGTCATCAGACCCCAAAAAACTACGCAAATTCATCTAACACGACTGTTTCACCTTCTTTATCCTGGGACCCCATCTGTCGTTGGGGACCCAGGATTTTTCTACTTAAACGGCAAAAACTACTACTTTTGGACCCATGGTAGCCGCTTTTTTAGCTAATTCTTCCATTGGACCGTATTCCATACACAGTGCATTACAATGCTTAACTGCGAATTTAATATCTTCACCTGGTTCCAGATCAGGGTTGGAACCGACAAGTTGAGTTGGTACAGGGATATAGTCCCACTCGAATTTACCAGGTGTAACTTCCCAAGGACCGTTCTCAAGTAATTTGATGCCGTGCTTACCAACCGGTAAGTTCAGGATTTTTTTGATTGCTACCTCGCAAGCGTGGCAGCCGGTACACCATTGATAGTTAATCAACAGTCCGTTTTGGGTTTCTTTTTCGGACATTTTTTCCTCCAGTTCTATTCGGTTTCAGCCACGTTTATTTCCGTGGGTTTACGTCCGGCCGGCAACCTGTAATCAGTTACATGTCGTCACCGGCCATATTTTAACGCTCGGTTTTTAAACTGTGATGTTGTAACTATCGAAGCTATCCAGGCGTGAAGCCCGGCAGATCATTTGCTTCATTGGGCAACCGAAACCAAGCTTTCCGATATGCTTATGCGGTACCAAGGTGTTAATGTTCGACTGCCAGACACCATAGAGGCTAGGCTCTTCAGCTTCTTTTTCTGGGAACCACCAGCCGTGAGTTGCATGAACAACTTTTGGATGGATTGTCGGCGTCACCTTAGCTCTGAGCTTTGCTTTACCGAACATGTTCTCCAATAGAACCCAGTCGCCATTGTTGATGCCGAGATCTTTCGCTGTCGCGGGATTCAATTCGACTTCTGGATCTGGATCGATTTCACGCAGAACAGCAATTTGACGGTGCTCGGAGTGGAACGAGGTAACTTTACGTGCACCAGTAGTGAGAATCAGTGGATACTCACTGAACAGCTCAGGAGTACTGACTGGACTGTATGGTGGTTCTTTGAAGTAGGGGAGAGCATCATCGCCCCAAGCTTCAAATAGAGTTGATGAGAGCTCAACCATACCGGTAACGGTGTTGAAACCAGGCTCTCCATCACCACGCAACAAGCCTTTTTCGTACTTCTTGTAGGTATATTCAGGTTGGAATGCACCCTTTTCTCTCAAGCCGTCAAAGTCGATACCGAGTTCCGGCTCAAGCTGTTTTGAGAAGAAATCTGGGACATCTTTGTAGTCCCACATGTTTGGATGCAGTTTTTTACCAAGTTCAATACACACTTCAATATCGGACTTGGTATCACCAACTCTAAGTGCTTCGTTGATGGGACCGAGGGTAACAGCGTTACGACCAAAGTGAGTAACGACGACGCCATCTTGCTCAGCGAAAGTTGAAACCGGTAGGAACACGTCACCAAATGCCATGGCTGTAGGTGTCATGAAGAGGTCTTGAACAACGTTGAACTCCAATGACTTACAAGCATGGTACCAACGGTCAGGCTGTGCCGTACAGGTTGGTGTAATAAAGTTACTACTGTTAAACCAGCCCATGCGCAGGCGATACGGCTTGCCGCTTTCCAGAGTATCCAACGTTTCGTCCGGATGGGTGGTTGCCATTGCAGTACTGAGGGCTGGCCATTCTTTAGCGCCAATCCGTTTGTCCCACAATTCGTCCGACAGGTTGCTCCGGGTTTCAACACGCCACTTACCGAGAAGTGCTGCTGGGGGACCAATGGTAACACCGCCAGGAACATCCAAGTTACCGGTGATTGCCATAAGTGACAGAATAGCGTGACCCATCTGCACACCGTTCGGGTTCTCGTCAGTTGCCAGACCCCATTGGATCGCGCATGGTTTGGCGGTAGCCATCATACGTGCACACTCGATAATGGTGCTCTCTGGAACCCAGGTAATATCAGCAACTTTGCTTGGTGGGTATTCTTGAACGCGCTCTTTGAGCTCGTCGAAACCGTAAGTCCAGTTTTCAACGAAGTCCTTGTCATACAGTTCCTCGTTGATGATAACGTTAAGGAAACCGAGACCCAAAGCGCTGTCGGTACCAGGACGCAGCTGACAGACATGCTCGCAGCGAGTGCCAAGCCAGGTCATCCGAGGATCGATGTGAATCATCTTGGTGCCACGCTTCATCATGTCGATCAAAGCATGTCCGAAGAAACCGTCCGGGTTGGAGTAGAGGGCGTTTTTACCCCATTCGACGATCAGTTCCGGCAGTGTGAATCTTGGGTCATCGTAACGATCTTCGTAGAAACCGGCATAGTCGATTTCCGGATATCCGGCACCAAGGACGTAGTCGGTAATTGAGCAGCGTGGGCCGTAGCAGGACCAACCGCTTAATGGATAGCAAACGTTCGGAGTGCCGATAGAAGCAAAACCGAGAGGGTAGTAGTAGAGACAAGCTTGGCGACCAGTACCACCGAAAACGACGATCGACTCAGCTCCGTGCTTTTCTTTAAATTCTTTGATCTTCGGAACAATGATATCCCAAGCTTCGTCCCAGGAGATCTTGGTCCACTTGTCCTTGCCACGATCTTCCGGCTTACGCTTCATTGGCGTTAAAATCCGGGAGGGGTGGTGGACGTAGTCAGCCAGAGTCAGGTTACGAACACAGAGACGACCTTGGCTGATAGGGTGCTCTTCATCACCTTCTACTTTAATCAGTTGATTGTTTTTAACAGTCAGCTTCATACCGTAGCCGACCGGATGATCTCCTGGAGGTGACCAGGCACAGGTCCTGACTGTTACGGAGCCATCCTCATTTTCTGTTTTCCATTCTTTACTCATTGCCATTGTCTTGTTCCATCCTTTCATTCTCTAATCGTTAATTCAAACAAACGGTCCGCGAAAATTTTTTTACTGCACCTCCTTTTCGATGACTTGCATGAAGCATCAGCACTGCATGCAGACTGCAAAATTGAGTTTTGTTGTTGTGAAGGGTATTGCTACGAGTGTGCCAATTTTGAAAGAAAGTTTTTTGTTTCTAAGTATTTGAAATAAAAAGAAAAAAATAAGCTGTGAGATTTTCTGAAATTCTTTTTTTGAGATAAATTTAGGTTTTGATGGACGTCTTTTTCTTGGTAAGTACCTGAAAATAATGGAGAAATTGTTTGTCCAGCGCGGTATCAAAATAGGAACGAAAAATTTTGGATTGAAAGAGGCAGGAGGTTAAGGCAAAACTTCTATATAAACAGTATGTTGATCTATTTAAATGTATAGATTATGCAGAGTTTTTATTTGATTGTTGGGAGGTGATAGAAGGGATTTACTACGGATTGCAGAGTGCCTATCTGGAGCCAGGAATGCTTTTTCCTGCCAGCTCTGAACGTTTAAGTCCGTCGATGTTTGTCAATTGATATGAACAGAATGGGATCTGGGTGCCTTCTTCACCAGCAACGGTCATACTACACTGACGCAGACGTTTTAAGTCCATACTCATCGCATCCATATAATTCATGATCAGTATTGACAGACCTGGCTCATGGCCTGGATACATTTTGTCGGCAATGTCAGGTAAAACAGAGCCCTGTGGACTAGCTGGATTGAAATGATGCAGGTAATCTTGAACACTGATAATTTTGCTCATAGGAACTAAGCCTTGCGGCTGTGGCAGAACATAAGTTGTTGCGTCACACAGCGGATGAGAACAGCCTGTCGGCCAGAAATCGTAGGGAGTAAGCAGGCCATTGCTTTGCTCCGAAAGTTCATAAATGGCATCTCCCATGGTCAAAGGTTTCTTGTCAGTAATTTCAAATCGTCCAGAACCGAACGCTGGCTGATAGGCGACACCAGCGATGACATCCCGATTTTCCAGACCGAATTGAAGGACTTTACCCATCTGTCGGTCATTGACTCCTCTGATGATCGCCATCGCCAAGACGACCGGCATGCCCATGGAACGACAGTTGTCAATTGCCCGCAATTTGGTTCCCAAGAGGTTGGCGCCGCGGATTGTTTTGAAAACTTCGTTGTCCAGACCGTCAAACTGCATATAAATACCTGTTGCACCTGATGCAGCAAGACGCTCAAGGTAGTTAATGTCACGACTGATGACGACACCATTCGTATTCACTTCGATCGCACTGAAGCCAATTTCGCGACAAAGTGAGATGATGTCAGGCAGGTCTTCGCGGATGGTCGGTTCTCCCCCGGTCAACTGGATGCTGGTTTGAGGACCGCACTGGTTCATGATGTTGATAAGTTGTCGCTCAATGACTGAGAGCTTGAGGTCAGTCGTCAGGTTGGCCTGATTGTCATCTGCTGCCATGAAGCAGATAGGGCATCGTAAATTACACCGCTGAGTCAGTTCCAGTTCGACAAGACGTGGACGATTCAGATGTGATTGACAAGGGCCACAATCCTCTGGGCAGCCATTGCGGACGGGTTTTAAAGCATTCGGGCGGATATAGGGGAATTTAAAGTTCTTCAACCAACGATAATGTTCTTCATCCGGCCAGAGGTAAGTCGAGTAGGCCCCGTGCTGAGGACAGGCCTTTTCCATAAACACGGCATTGTTATTAACGACAATACGGGCATCAATGACATCCAGGCAGACCGGGCAAACGCTTTGTGTGAGTTCTAAAAGTTTCATATCTGTTTTTGTCTCAGTTTTGTTTGCCACGACTGCCTGCGTCATTTTAAATCCCTATCCTAAGTGCTTGAAGGTATTGTGTTTAAGCTGGGCGCTGTCGAAACCGGCTGCGGTGACTTTCAAGATAAAAAAGTGCTGATTCTGACAGTACCCAATTTTATACGGTGCTACATCCACGCTTTCTTGAGGAACTTTTCGTTCCCTTGTGGCAAGCGCGATCGATACTGCAACTCACCAGGCAGAAATGTCCGGTCTTTGCCGCTGGTGACGGTCTGCATACGCATCATTACGCCGCCAAACAAAACCAGCAATGCTGCAATCCCTTGAAATATTGACACAGGAATCAGGACTATGATCATCGGTACGAGAGTTCCGATCAGGATGAATGATATCTTGAATCCTTTTGCGAGATCACCGTTAATCCAGCGCTGAGCACTTGTCGTCTCCGCTGCTGTGGTTCCGGTTGCTTTAATCCACAGGTATCCCGCCCACAGCAGTCCCTGAAGTAGCAGTAAGGCTGCAATGAGTTTCGGCAGGCTGCTCAGGACAGAATTTTCAATCGGTAAAATCATTGCGCAGAGGAAATGCAGTGCTAAGCCGGTGACCACTGATGAGAGTAGAAACAGCCCCATGATCCCGGGACCGACCCAGAATGGACGGCCTTTATGTCGTCCTAGCAGTACGCCTGGGTAAGTGGCGACGACTAAACCGGTTATGATGTTGACTACCGCCAGCAATTGGCGCAGAAAGTCCCATTCGCGCCAGAAGATCAGACTATGGTTGATGGCGAAGGACGCATAGACAAAGCCGGAAATAATGGCAATCGTCATCATCCATGCGCCGAAAGTCAGGATTGCTTTAGGGTTCATAAAAACCCGCCAAGCCTGAAAGGGACGACCCAGTTCAAGAATCAGGAAACCGCAACCGACACACATACACAGTGGACCGACAATGTTTCCCAGTAAAGATAACTGGTTGGGTGCGATAAAGAGGTCGATGACAGAGGCGATGACCAGCATGGCCCCTCCCATTCCGGCAAAAAAGAAATCGACTGCCAGCATCCAGCCCCAGGTTTGATGTTTTGTGCTCATTTTTTCAGCTCCTCCATCAGTAGATGTAAAAGACGCAAGGATCGGTGTTCAGTTCAGGTAATAACTGGACAGCCTGATTCTCATTTATCAGCTTGGACACTTCGCTGTTTTCATCGTCCAGATCACCAAAAATACGGGCTTTCTGATGACATGTTTCGACGCAGTGCGGCAGCAGCCCTTCCTCCACTCGATCTAAACAGAAATCACATTTGTTCACAGCACCGGTTTCATGGTTGTGGTAGCGCGCACCGTATGGACAAGCCATAATACAGGACAGACAACCGACGCACTTTTTGTCGTCAACATGAACAATGCCGTTCTCGGCCTGAATCGAAGCGCCCGTTGGACAGGCATCGACGCAGGGTGAATTGTCGCAATGCATGCAAATCAAAGGTAGAAAGCGCATACTAAGATTAGGAAAAGTCCCATGCGGGCCATCAGTGGTCACCGGGTTGTAAATCATATCGACCGGCAGTTCATTACGAACCTTACAAGCGACCGTACAGGAATGACAGGCGATACAACGCCTGGTATCCATCACCATTGCATAACGAGCCATATCAAATCACCTCCTTCAATTCTGCTTCCTCTACTTTGTATACTCGGCAGAGTAAACCGCGATTAGCCCAAGATCCGCTGTAAGGATCACAATAATCATCAGCGGTACTGGTCAAAATGTTGCCGTTCGACTCCAGTGCCCCTCCGAGTTGACCACCAAATTCAAAGTCACGCATATCCTTCTCCGGGTACCACCAGCAGCGTTGGGTAAAGACGACTTTCTGATGGATGGCGTTGCTCAGGTTGGCCCGCTGCTTCATCCGACCCCGCGCGGTTTCAATCCAGACCCAGTCGCCATCTTCGATCGACATTTCCTTGGCGGTTGCCGGGTTAATATCCATGTAGGGAGCATGACGCAGAAAGCGCATATCTTTGATCTGGAAGTGTTCCGAGTGGTGGAACGGCATGAATCCGCCACCAGTTGTCAGCACCAGCGGGAACTTTTCTGCCAGTTCCGGGTTGTCGATTTCGTTCTCTGAGGGACCGACATATTCCGGTAGTGGAGGCAACCCGAGATCTTTGAGAGTGTTGGAATAGAGCTCGACCTTGCCAGATGGAGTGGCAAAACCTTGCCGCTTGTATTTGAAGTATTCCCGCTCCGGAAAGTGGAAACGAACGTTCTCGACAAATTCGTCAAAGCTGCTGACGGCATGCCCGATTGGCTCAATGGCACTGAAGTATGCCTCTTCCACCGTCTTCCATGGCCAGTTTTCTTCCTGACCAAGAGCAACGCCGAGGTCGCGCCAGAAGTTGAAATCGTTGCGGCGCTCGTACATTGGCTTAATCGCCCGTTGCGATGACAGCATAAAGTCTGCGCAGCCGTAGCTGTTAGTGATGATCGGTCGTTCGAGTGCACCGGCAATCGGCATGATGTAATCAGCGAACATTGCAGATGGAGTGATCCAGTAATCGCAGGCGACCATGAAGTCAACCTTGCGCAACGCTTCCAGCACGACATCGGTTTCACCGTAGGAAGCCAGCGGGTTGGTTGCTGAAATCAATAGCGCTTTGACTGGGTAGGGATCGCTGTTTGCGATGGCACGGAATACGGATGGGGGGTGCGCTTCGCACATCCATTCCGCGGTCGGTACTTTACCCCAGGTTTTCTGGGTCAGTTCACAAATCTTGCTGTAGCCAGGCCAGGTGACCATCGGGAACTTGTCAGATCCGATCTGCTTTGCTTTCTGCTCTTCAGGCAGAAAGTGGTTTCCTTCCAGCTCTTCGTCGGTCAGATAGTCCTGGGAGGGTCCGGTCAGCAGGTCGGCACCCGGGCAGTCGAGGTTGCCGGTCAGCGCACGCAGCAGGGCGCGGGCATGCATGGTGGCACCGGCCGGTTTGCCGATCTGGTCGACCGAAGTCCCCCACTGGATGTTGCCCGGTTTGTTCATGGCATACATGTAAGCGCCTTCGCGAATCTGCTCAGGAGTCAGCCAGGTCCGTTCGGCAGCCCATTCCGGTGAAAAATCAACGACATGTGCCGCCAGTTCTTCGAACCCTTCGGTGTATTCCATTACAAAGTCCTGATCCATCAGGCCTTCATAAATGATGACATGAATCCAGGCCAGCGCCAGGGCCAGGTCGGAACCTGGGCGCAGTGGCAGCCAGAGATCGGCTTTCGAAGCACTCTCGGTGAAGCGCGGGTCGATTACGATAACTTTAAGACCTTTTTCCTGCAGGTCAGCAATGTGATGGGCTTCCGGCATGCCTGATGCCCCTGGGTTCTGGCCCCAGAGGACGATACACTTACTGCCGGCAATATCGAGATCGAAGGGGCACCAACCATAGATAGCGGTTTCCACCATAAAGGTCGGAATCCAGCAGAGATGGGCATTGTGAAAACCGTTAGGGCTTCCGAACAAGTTCATGAAGCGGCGCCGTGCCCAGTCATCGGTACGCTGGGTGCCGCCCGCTGTTGCAACTGCCTCAGCACCATGCTGTTCGCGGATTCTCGACAACTTAGCGGAGATTTCTGAGATTGCCTGATCCCAGGGGATCTGTTCCCATTTCCCTTCGCCGCGTTTTCCGACCCGTTTCAACGGGTAATTAACACGATCAGGGTGGTCCAGGTGTTTGAGGGCAATATTGCCACGACAGCAAAGACCGCCCTGGTTCGTTGGAAACTCGGGGTCGCCTTCGATCGCAAGCACTTTGTCATCCTTAACGTAGGCCAATACCCCACAGTTTTGGTGGCAGAAATAGCAGGCAGATTTTTTAACTTCGACGCCTTCTTGGGTTAAATCAACTTTTCCTATCATAGCTCCTCTCTCTTACTCTCGCTCGAATGTTTTCTATGTTTACTCATCGCTTCGTGACAGTGATATTGCTCAGCAAACACATCATTTCAAGGTTTGGGGGGATAGATATCAACACTGATGGTGACTATTGGAACTCTTTGTTCAGGCTTTTTTGCAACTTATAAGCCAAAGGCAGGAGAATTGCTGCGAGGTTTAGAACTGAGACGTGTTAACTCGTTGGCAGCGGCTTGAAACAGGCGGAAATCACCGCTGAAGAAAAAGGGAAATTTGTAGAGTGGGCAAACGGAATCGCACAAGTTTTTATTGATGTGAATCTTTTTTTGCGATCAGGGTTTCATTTTGAGACCGAGTTGGAGGGTGGGATCTGCTTGTATTTAAAATGCTGTCAGATAAACACGCGCAGAGCCTCCAACTGGTCTTCGAAGAAGGCAGATTAGTGAATCCACGATTGCGGATAAAATTCGGTTCAGGAGACGAAAATGTTGTAGTCCTTTAGTTTGCGATAGAGGGTTGAACGGCTTAACCCGACCATTTCAGCTGCAGTCGGAATGCAGTTGTTTGCTCGTTGCAGAGCTGTTTCAATAGCTTCTTTTTCAATGGTTTTCAGGTCAAGAGTCTGTGTAGCTGCTCTGTTGAAGAGGGAACCGTTGCCATCGGTGGCTGGAGCAGAATCCTGCAAAATATAATGGGGGAGGTTAGCAGGCTCAATCAGGTCGCCGCTAGCGGTATTAATGGCATGATGAATAGCGTTCTGTAACTGACGAACGTTTCCCGGCCACTTGTACTTGGTAATGATGTTTTCTGTCTCCGGACTGAGTTGCGGTTCATGCCAGTTTTGACGCTGACAATAGTCGTGGATAAATACTTTGCTTAGGAAGGAGATGTCCTTAACTCGCTCCCTCAAAGGTGGGATAAAGACGCCCAGAACTGAAATGCGGTAATAGAGGTCTTCGCGAAAAGTTTTTTCCTCAACCATTTGCAGTAAATCTTTATTGGTTGCTGCGACCAGTCGGAAGTCGACTTCTTTATAGCGGCTGCCACCGATGCGCATAACCCTTTTATCCTGCAGGGTGCGTAGTAAAATCGCCTGATGCTCCAGCGGCATGTCGCCGATTTCGTCAAGAAAGAGAGTGCCGCCATCAGCTTGTTCTATCTTACCTGATTTTCCACAGCGTTCGGCGCCAGTGAAGCTGCCCCCTTCATAGCCGAACAATTCGCTTCCGACAAGTTCTCTTGGCAGGGCGGCGCAATTGACTGCCATAAATGGACCGGTGGGTCGGCAAGTGTTGTGGATAGAGTGGGCAAAGAGCTCTTTTCCTGTTCCACTTTCTCCGATTAACAGAATATTCTCTGGGGATTCAGCAAACCGTCGTGCTTGAATAATTGTTGATTTGATGGCCATGCTCTCACCGAGAATATCCTCAAATTTGTAACATGCGGCTCTTCCCATCCTGTTGTTCTGTTGATTCGTCAGTTTTTCGCAATTGACAAACTTGAGAATGACAACGTCAAGTTTTTTTGTGTATTGGTTAAGGATCGGTCGTACCGAAATCCGGTAGGGGCAAGCTTTGATGTTCCCGACTTTGACACACTCATCAATAGTGAACCCTTCTCCCTTCTCTGCGCGTCGCATGATGGCGGAATCAGTGCTGAGAAACTCACTGAGATTTCGGTTGCCGATTTCCTCTGGCCGGACTTTAAAAATTTTAATCGCTTCGTTGTTAATCTGGAGGATCTGTCCTTTACAGTCGACAGCTATCATCCCTTCATCGATAAAAGCAAAAGAAGCAGTGAGGCTTTCATGGGCACTCGACATTTTGTCTTTGGCTTTTTGCAGCTCTTCGTTCAGTTTGGTCGCTTTGTTGCGCGCTGCTTCATAGTTGCCCCTGTGATTAAGAAGCTTGTTTTTTACTTCTATCGAGGTTGCCACTGACGAAATCAGGGCGAGAGTGTGAATATAGAGGTCGTTGATCCTGTTATCTTCGAGATCATTGATCAGTGGTGGGCTGAGGATGACAACAGCCGCCGAAACTTCACCATCGTCATCCAGAATCGGTGCTGCCGAAGCGATTCTGTTTTGCAGGGGGATGCAATAGTTTTCCGGTCCGATGAGTTGAACAGGACGCTTTAAATGGAAGCAAAGTCCGTGAGCGGTTGTCCCTTCGTTTTCTTCGTTCGCCAGAATGCCGATACGTGAACCTGACTCCGCAACCTGATCTTCACTCCAGACCCCTTCGTGACACAGAATCATGCCGGATTTGTCAAATAGATAAAACAGGTAACCAGAGGCAATCATCTGGTCTTTGAATGCTCCTATCTGCTCATGGGTGATCTCTATTAATTGCTGATGTTTGCCGCGAAGTTTGGCGAGCTGGTCTTCGCTGGGGATGGTTACGACCTTGTGCGGATTGACCCCTAATTTGCGCGAGCGTATCCAGGATGCGGCAACGTCTTTATCCATACAAGAAAATTGGCTGGGGTCAGCAGACGGATCCTTCAGGAAATCTTCTTTACAGCGAAGTATTTCCTGCCATCGCTTTTTGGTCAATTTTTCTTTGTCAGCATTTGCAAAAAGCACCTGAGTTTCCAAAATTTCTGAAATTTGCTTTCGAAACGCCATAAGATGTTCTCCTGACTGCTTTATATGGTTTTATTCGGAACTAACATAAATAATGCAAGGTTTACGCCGTTCAAGGTGGGCTGTTCAGAGAATTTGTCTGACCTGCGCTGGAAGAGACAGCTAAACCATATCCGAGATAATATCTTATATGCTCATAGGTTGTTGAATAAAACAAGTTCAATGTTAATACCAAAATTGTAGATACTGAAATGCCCTTTATTTAGCGAAATTCTTATCATCAGTCATTTTTATCTTTCTCTCTGTTTGCTGGGAGTAACGACAAAGGAGGAGTGGCAAAACTTCTTAAACCTTTCAAAAAAGCTCCTCAATAGCAGTCTTTAGTTCTCCGAGGAGAGGAGTTTCAAAATGACACTGCAACCTCCTTCCAATCTCAAAATAAAACAAAGCCATCTATCAGAATCTCCTTTTGAGTGATCTCCACAAGGCCCTCGTTCGACCAAGAGTGTCAGAAAACCGCATACTTAATAAAAATATCCAAACAGTGGCACCTTTATTGCTGATCCTGTCAAACAGAAGCAAAGAGCAAAGTGGATAAAAACAGTTAATGACTTATGTTTGTCTTTTATTTCAGATGGTTAGAAGTTTTTAGCTGTTTGAGAGGAAATCTGAAAATCGGAGAATCAGATGCCATATCAAATTGAATTCGCAACTGCCGCTGATGAAAACCGTCTGCGCAGTATTTTCCTCGCGAGTGATATGGCAGTGGTCGGCGACACTGAAGATCATGTCGTGATCAAAGAAGACGGGAGTGCTTACGGTGGAGCACTACTTTATCAGATGGACGTGGACCTGTTCCACTTGCTGACGATTGTTGTGCAAGGAGATGGTCGTAGTCACGGACTTGGAAGCAAATTGCTGCAGCCGATGTTGCAGAACCCTTGGAGGTACTGCCGGGATGCTGTTGGCGATCCTCAGCAGAGCTACCGTGTAACCACTGTCTCCAGGGGGAGCAGCAGAAGGTTTTATCAGAAAAACGGTTTGGTCGATTGTGCTTTCGATGATCTGACGGAGCCTTTCAATCGTCAATGTGAGGTTTGCCCTGAACTGATTGAGTGCGGATCTGCAGCAATGGTTTACCAAGGACAGTGAAGTTGGGACTCCAAGTAAGAATTAAATGAGGACGTTATGGGAAGTTCATTCAAAATTTTAGGATCTGGTGCCGGACCTGGCGTCCCATCGTTCTTTTGCCAATGCAGTGGTTGCCGTGAAGCACGAGCGGATGGCCGGCATTGCCGAACACGTAGTGGCGCCTTGCTTCGCTCGAATAACTCAAACTATCTCATTGACACTTCACCCGATCTGAGATTCCAACTGTTGCAGGAAAATCTGCAGGGAATCGATGGAATTTTCCTGACTCACTGGCACTATGACCATTTTGGCGGCCTGGGTGAAATGGAATATTATGTCAAGCTCGATCGGAAAGAACCGATCCCTCTCTACCTGCCACCAAGCGCAGTTTACAGCTTCAATGCGGCATTCCCATATCTGCAAGATGTTTTACTCCCGCAAGCGTGGGAATTTGAAACGACATACGCGCTCGGCGATTTGGGAATCACTCCATTGCCGGCAAACCATGGCATTGAGACTGCTGGTTTCCTGATCGATTCAGGGATCTCAAAACTTGCCTATTTCCCTGATACTTCTGGTTTACCGGACATGACCAAGAACAGAGTTAGGGCGATTGACTGGCTGATCTGCGATGCAACTTTCAGTGACTTTAACTGGTTCCCGGATAGCCACATGTCGATGCCTGAGGCAATCGAACTCGGAAAAACAATCGAAGCCAAAAAAACTGTCCTGACACACATGGCGATTCATTACAGCAAACCGACCACAGTTGAGGAGCTTGAAGGGCGCCTGGCCGATATGCCGAATGTTCTGTTGGCGCATGATGGTATGCAATTCAACCTTTTGCGAGGGCTAGATGAAGATTTCACTAGGATGTAAAGCTTTGGCTGTCCCTTCACCTGTCTGGGTGATCGGGAGCTACGGGTCCAGCTCGCAACCGAACATTATGGTTGCTTCCTGGGGGGCAATTTGTTGTACGTCCCCAGCCTGTGTTTCGGTGTCTCTGAAAGTCAGTAGAGCAACCTATGCAAACATTGTTGAGCATGAGGCTTTTACTATCAGCATTCCATCGCGGGCTTTTTTGTTTGAAACCGACTTCATCGGCAATGTCTCAGGGGTATCAATCAACAAGTTTTCTGCAACGGGGCTAACTGCGGTTAGAAGTGATGTTGTCGACGCTCCATATGTTCTGGAATTTCCACTGATTATAGAGTGCTCATTACTCCATATGCTGGAGATCGGATCACATACACAATTTATCGGCCAAATCATGGATGTTAAAGCCGATGAAGAGGTTCTTGGAGAAAACGGTTTGCCGTCGGCCGAGAAAGTCAGCCCGCTAATCGGTAGTGCTGGCGAAAGATCTTATTACTCTATTGGTAAATGGCTGGGACAAGCACAGCTGGACAACAACTGGTTAGCAAACAATCTCTTTGCTGATGAGAAGCTGGCTGTCATGCCCGAAACTGAATTCGGTAATTTACGTCAAGATAACCCTGATTGTTTAAAAGTGAGAAAATCATGAAACTGATCGATTCTTTTGGACGCCAAATCAACTACCTGCGCTTGTCGGTAACGGACCGCTGCAACCTCCGTTGTAAATATTGTATGTCTGCGGATGGTGTTGCCGCATGTCAGCATAACGACATCCTGCCTTATGAAAGTCTGCATCTTATCGCCGAAACAGCTATCTCTATGGGAATCGAAAAAATTCGCATCACCGGTGGAGAGCCGTTGGTGCGAAATGGCATCGTCCCCTTTCTGGCGCGGCTTTCCGGAATCGAAGGTCTGCGTCATCTGGCACTTTCGACAAACGGTATCCTTTTGCCGGAAATGGCGCAGGACTTGTCCCTGGCAGGGGTGCAACGCTTGAATATCAGCATGGATTCACTGCAGGAAGAAAAGTACCGGAAGATTACCCGTGGTGGCGAGTTGAAAAAAGTGTTTGAAGGTTTAAAGGCTGCCGCAAAAGCAGGTTTTCCGCCCCCTAAAATCAATGTCGTGGCCATGCGTGGCTTTAATGACGATGAAATTCTCGATTTTACCGAAATGACAAAAAATTATGGATTTTCGGTTCGATTTATTGAATACATGCCGACGCTGGATCAGGCTAATTGGCAAAAACAGGAGATATCGGGACAGGAAATCCTTGACCTGATTTCCAGTAAATATGAACTGGAAGAGGTTGAAAAAGGACCATATGCAGGGCCATCGAGGGATTTTCGGATTCCAGGTGCTACTGGCTCTATCGGCATTATCACCGCTGTTTCAGGGCATTTCTGTGCGACCTGCAACCGCATAAGGATCACCTCAACTGGTAAAGCCAAGAGCTGCCTGTTTTCGAACCAAGAAACCGATCTGAATCCCTGGTTACAGTCAGGAGACAAGGCCGGGATCAGGCAGCAGCTAGAAGAACTGATTGAGAAGAAACCGGAATGCCATGCCCTCTCAATTAATGGGTATGAGCACGACAATTTTTTGATGTCGCAGGTTGGTGGCTAAAGCAACACCAATCATGAATGGGCAGAACTTACAAAGGACTGAGACTATGAGCGAAGCAGAAAAAACTGAAAAAAAGCTATCGGCATTTACCACTAGGGTTGACGATATTGATATCACAATAGACATGAGTAGAGAGCTCATAAATGAATTGGGGGGACAGAAGGTTAACTTTTTGGAAGTTTACCGTCTGATTGAGAGCTTTTCTCACAAGCTCTTGGAAAACAAAGAGGACTGCGAACTGCGACTGGATAATGAGGATACTAAAGCGTTTATAAACCTCGACATCAAATGGGAAGAGAAGCAAAAGGTGATGGTCAGGGTTTTAGATGTAGACCTGAAGCAAGTAGACCCGGAAGGAATTCCAATTCGTCCCAAGACAGCGAAGTTCGACTTTGGTGCAATTGATAGCGCAATAGAGGAAGAAGCACGGGCTTTAGAAGCTCAGGCTGCCAAGGCAAAGGCCAGTTGAAATCCTGAACAGGGGATAGCATGCCAGCTCAACAGATAACAACACCAAAACGTCAAGCCCTACTCCTGTTTATTCAGGGCGTGTACAAAGGTAAGTCCCTGGGGTTCGGACGCCAGCTGGATCAATCGATCCAGCTGGCAATGATCTACCGGACCTATGATTTGCTGCAGCGTATTCAACAGGTTGATATTGTTATTGTTCAGGATGGCGAAGCACCACCGTTGGAGGGTGCCGTTTATTTGCCGCAACGCGGCATTGACCTTAAAGACTGTTTCGTAACTGCATTACAAGATACATTCGCCCTTGGTTATGAACGGGTCGTGGCGGTTGGGGGTGATATCCCGACTTTGCATAGCGATGATATACAGAAAGCTCTTTTCAGCGACGAGGTTGTAATCGGCCCCAGTTGTGACGGCGGCTTTTATCTCGCTGGCATGGAAAAAGAAGATGTTCGATTTTTTGATAACTTGCCCTGGCGCCAATCGCATTTGTTTTCCCATTTGCAGGGCCGACTTGCAGACTGCGGGCGCTGTTACTCCCAACTACAACGACGCAGAGATATTGACCACGCCGGAGATGGACGGAAAAACGCTTCTCTACTGATTAATCTGGTCCGTTTCTGGGTGAAATTTTATAAATCCATCCATTCTCAATCGGCCGGGAGAGGTCAGTTCTTCGCTGATCGCATTCCGGAGCCACGCTATTCCTCCTTACCACCACCAGTTTGCTGATACTAAGGTTTCCTGTCCGGTGTCCCCGTTTTTATTAAGGTTAAATACCGGCTGCCAAGTCTTCACCCAATTTTTAACTGCGTCCGTATTCTGAGGAGCGCATTCCAGCTTGCATGATCACCATTTCTCCGGTGAATCAGATGGTCATGGAATTGTCTCTGTACAGAATAACTGCATCCTTTTTATCGCTAGGCAGCAGGGCGTGTAGTAAGAGGAACAAAATGAAATATTATCTTAAAAATCTTTTTCTGATTGGTTTGATTGGAATGGTATTGGCCGGTAGTTTTCTGGCTTCCTCAGCACAAGCAGCGAAAAAACCGCTGCAGCTGGTTTATCCAAACAAGGTCTGCTACGAACCATTTATTATCGCCGAGGCTAAGGGATTTTTTGCCGCTGAGGGTCTTGAAGTTGATGTCAAACTGGTTGGGGGAGGTATCCTGGCCGCTGAGAGTTTGATGACTGGAGCTGCGGATGTCGCGGCAATGGGGGACGCCCCATTCCTTATTGCTGCTTCACGCAGCGAGCGTGTGCGGTTGCTGACTGGCTACGCCGGAGGCAGCAAGATGCATCGGCTGATTTCCCGCCGTGGGCTGATTGATGTCAAACAGCTGGAAGGGGCCAGGGTTGGCATCCAAATGGGTTCAAGCACCTACGGGGCCCTATTGGCCTGGAGTAAATATGCCGGGTTGGATGTCAAAAAGATTGAATTTGTCCCCTTAAGCCCTCTTGATATGCCACAGGCGATGCAGACCGGGCAGATTGACGCTATGGCCGGCAGCGAACCCTGGCCGAGTAACGTCGAAGCTCTGTGTGCCGATAGTGTTCATGAGTTGACCGATTTCAGTGCGCTTAACAACAGCTTTCCTTTGGTTGTTGCTAGCAGCAAGCAAACGCTGAGTGAGCGCAAGGAGGATCTCGATTCGTTGATCAGAGGATTGCAGAGAGCAGTTGCTTTTATGCATGAAAATCCGGATGAAACTGTTCGCATCGTGGCCGCCGTAACCGGACTGCCGGAAGAGCAGCAGAGGAAATGCACCTACAGACTGAATTGGCAGATCGGTTTCGATGAGAATGACAGCTCCAGCATGGCGATGACGGCGAGCTATCTTAAGTCTCTGGGGAAAATTGAGATGATACCGGAATTTTCAGCTGCCTTTAGAAAGCGATAGGATTATGAAGATGAACAAAACCGATTCATCCCTGAGAGATAGTTTTGCACTCTATCAGCGGATCGATTTCGAAGGCACACCGATTTACGTTAATCCGTCTGCACCTGATTGGTTTGTGCCGACTAGCTCTGCGGCAGCAGCCATTGGCCGGTCTCTATCCGGCCACGCGGAGAGCGGGCTTTCGCAGCATCTGCAGCTGGTAAAACTTGCCGAACGGCTGAAACCTGTCGCCGAAACAGTTTACACCGGACGTGCAGTTGAACGGCAGTTGGAAAGCCTTAAAGAATGCTGGCTGCATATGACCAACCGTTGCAACATGAGCTGTTCTCATTGCCTGTTCGCGTCGGGGGAGGGGGACTGCGCCGAATTGTCGCGCGAGGATCTGTTCTCGGCGATCGACCAGGCAGCCGATCAAGGTTGCCGGCTGTTTTATTTTACTGGTGGTGAACCGCTGGTTCATCCCAACTTTATGGAAGCCAGCGAGCGGATTCTTGCAGAGAGTGATGCCCACCTGGTTATTTTGACCAACGGCAGGGCTTTACCTAAATATGAAAACTGGTTACGGCAGCAGGATGTCAATCGCTTACATTTTCAAATCAGCCTTGATGGCATGCAGAAGAATCACGACGCACTGCGCGGCCGTGGCAGCTTTGCAGAATTGCAGAAGAACCTCCGATGGTTGAGAAATATCGGCCTGTCGGCTTCATTGTCGATGTCAATCAACCGTAACAATGTTCATGAAATGACCGCTGCGGTCGATTTTACTGCAGAGCAGGGGATCGCCAATCTGCATTTCATGTGGTTGTTCGTAAAAGGCAAAGCCAGCCGCGATCTGTTTGTATCGCCGCAGGAAATTTTTGGCAGTGCGCGGATGGCTTTTGAAAGGGCTCAGAAGAAGAGAGTTACTATCGATAATTTTACTATCATGCAGAGTCAGGTTTTTAATTTCAGCGGTATCCGCATGGACCTGAATAATGCCTGCTGGGAAAGCCTGGCGATTGGACCGGACGGTGCGATTTATCCGACTCCAGCGATGGTGTTCGAAGACGACCTGTGTTGCGGCAATCTGAGTGAAGGTTTAAATCAGGTTTGGAGACAAAGTCCGTTGATGGAGAAAATCCGCTCTCTTTCGGTTATCGATAGCCCGCAACTGACATCCGATCCGCTCCGGTTTCTGCTTGGTGGTGGAGATATCGACCATAGTTATCTCTACTCTGGCGAGTTTGTCGGCCAGGATCCCTATATTTCTCTCCACCGTGATATGGCTCTTTATCTGATTGCTCGTGAAGCTGAGCAGTTTCCTGATCGCGAAACCCTTTCACTGCGGTCGCGCATGAGTGAGCGAGTTGATGAGTGTGACGAAAGTGGGGAATCCGTCTGTTTCACTCATTCCAACTGTGTTCTTACCCTGTCGGACGGTGATGGTCATGCCTCAATTCGTTCTTTCTATTCGCAAGCGGCCGAAGAGGTGAATGAGGATATCGTCAACCCGGTTCATTATGACATCGAGTTGGTTGAACATATCCCGGAAACCGCGCGGGTACGTAGTTACGGTTGCGGTAGCCCGGTTATGGATTGCAACCTTCAGCCAGGCGAGACGCTGGTTGATCTCGGTTCGGGAACTGGTGTTGAGTGCTTCATCGCTGCCAGGCAGGTCGGTAGACAAGGGCGGGTTTACGGTGTCGATATGTCTGACACCATGTTGGCACAAGCAAACTCGGCTCGCAACAAGGTAGCTGAGCAGCTCGGTTACGCAAACATTGAATTCAAGAAGGGTTTCCTCGAAGAATTGCCTTTGATTGACGACAGCAGCGATGTGATTATCTCTAACTGCGTCATCAACCTTGCTCTTAACAAGCGCCAGACGTTCAAGGAAATTAATCGTGTCCTCAAGCCGGGGGGGCGTTTGCTGATTTCCGATATTGTGCACAACACCGAGGTTCCTCTGGCGATTAAGCTGAATGAGAAATTGCGTGGAGAATGTATCGGCGGTGCCATGCATGAGCGTGATCTGTTCGGTATTCTGGAAGATTTCGGATTCGAAAATGCCAGCGTTGTCAAACGCTATCTTTATCGCGAAATCAAGGGATATCCGTTTTACTCACTAACCTACCAGGCGTTCAAACCAGGCCCCAAGAACGAGACCAGCTTGCTTTACCGTGGACCTTTTGCCGGCGTGGTCACCGGCAATGGCCAACTGATTCAACGTGGTTGCAGCACTAAAGTCGATCTTCCTGCGAATCTGCCGATGGGGACAGATGTCATGCTGCTGGACGATAAGGGGCAGGTGACCAATTTGGAACAGGATATGAGCTGCTGTTGTTTGCCAGACTTCAGTTCTGACTCTGACCGGCCACAGGTAGAGAGCAGTCACAAATCCGGTTGTCTGGTTTGTGGTGAGCCGATCACTATTTTGACTGAACCACAGGAGTTGAGCTGCCACTATTGCGGCAAACTGGAACGGGTCGAAAGCAGTTGTGAAAAGGGCCATTTTGTCTGCGATCATTGCCATATTCAGGCGGCGGCAGATACGATCCGCGATGTCTGTCTGACCACCAGGGAAAAGGATGTCATCGCTATTTTCAAAGAGTTGCGGTCACGGCCTGAGTTTCCGACCCACGGTCCGCATCACCATCCGATGATTCCGGGAATACTGTTGGCTGCCTATCGCAACAATGGTGGTGCTATCGGCGATGCAGAGATCATCACCGGAATCAATCGCGGCACCTTGGTGCCGGGGGCATGCTGCTCTTTTTTCGGTGTCGACGGCGCCGCTATCGGGGTCGGTATCGCATTCTCTGTCATCCTGAAAGCATCGCCGTTTAATGGCAAGTTGCGTCAAACTGTGCAAAAGATTGTGATCAGGGTGTCAGAGAAGATTGCCGAGAATCCTTTCAGCAGGTGCTGTCAACGAGAATGCATGCTGGCACTGAAAGAAGCCGAAGTTATCTCCAGAGAGATGACCGAAACGATTATTCCCGCGACGAGTCTATTGGTTTGTGATCAGTTTAAGGACGCCGATCATTGTGCCGGGAAGCTTTGTCCGTTGTTCCCAACCTCTAATAATAACCATTAGGCGCAGGGTTTATGGACAATGTGGCAATCAAGGAAGCGAAGACGGCTGTCGCTTTGCAAACAAACAGAAAAGTTTGTGATTACGGTCGCCTGCTTTATGGCGGTGCGTCCCTGCTGCTGATTATTTTCGGTTGGCAGGCTGTTGCCTGGGGTGTTGACTGGTGGCGCGGCGCCCCTTTTCCGACGCCTTTCGAAACAGCTTGGAAGCTGTTGAAGATGCTGTCTGGGGAGCCGTTTCTGGGGCATTCGATCTACCTGCACACCCTCAGCAGTATGGGGCGTTGGTTGAGCGGCTTTTTTATTGCCGTTATTGGCGGGGCATTGATCGGCATGGCAGCCGGACGTTGGCGGACTTTTGAGCGGCTGACTATGCCATCAGTCCAAGTACTGCAGTTAATCCCGGGGTTGGCCTGGATTCCTGTTGCCATTCTGTTATTCGGAATCGGTGACGCTTCGACCCTTTTCATGATCGCTGTGACTGCTTTTTCACCGATTGCCATCAATGTTGCTGGTGGCGTTAAGCGGGTTGATGAGATGTATATTCGTGCCGCTCGTATGCTGGGCCTGAATAACCGCATGTTGTTTCGGACAGTGCTGTTGCCAGGAGCACTACCTCATATCCTGAGTGGATTGCGGGTCGGGCTTGGCAGCAGCTGGCGGGTGCTGGTCGCAGCCGAAATGGTCGTTGGCAGAGGAACTGGACTCGGTTACGCCATCATCCAGTCCCGGTGGACTCTCGACTTTGCTAAAGCCTTTGTCTGTATTGCCATCATCTGTGTCATCGGCTTGATCGTCGAGCAGGTCATCTTTATCCCGTTGGAAAGAAGAACTATCGAACTCTGGGGTTTGAAAAGGGAGGTATGAGCATGTTGATTGAAGTAGATGACGTCAGCAAGGCTTATCCTCAAGTCAATGGGTGCGAGTCTGCAGCGGTGGTGGAAAACCTCTCCTTTGCTGTCGCCGAAGGTGAGTTTGTCTGTATCATCGGACCGAGTGGTTGCGGCAAATCGACTTTGCTCAATATGATTGCCGGGTTTATTCAACCGGATCGAGGCAAAATTTATTTTGATAGTCGACCGATCAACAGCCCCGAACCGGAACGTGCCGTTGTTTTTCAGGAAGCCACGCTGTTTCCCTGGATGAATCTGCGTCGCAACATCGAGTTGGGGCTTAAAGCAGCAGGCATGAAGAAAACGGAACTGCAACGGATTGTGAACGATAGCCTCGCTCTGGTCGATCTGAATTGTTCGCAGCAGGCTTATCCGCATCAACTTTCTGGCGGAATGAAGCAGCGGGCCGCATTGGCTCGGGTGCTTGCCTTGCAGCCACGGCTGTTACTGATG
This sequence comes from uncultured Desulfuromusa sp., assembly GCF_963675815.1. Taxonomy (NCBI): domain Bacteria; kingdom Pseudomonadati; phylum Thermodesulfobacteriota; class Desulfuromonadia; order Desulfuromonadales; family Geopsychrobacteraceae; genus Desulfuromusa; species uncultured Desulfuromusa sp. Next base: position 42,803 of record NZ_OY776574.1, on the reverse strand, counting down.
GATGAACCTTTCAGCGCCCTCGATGCTGATACCCGCGAGCATCTGCAGGATCAACTGCTGAAGATCTGTGCTAAGCGCCGACAAACAGTTGTTTTCGTGACCCATAGCGTTGAAGAAGCGGCTTATCTGGCCGATCGCATCCTTATTATGGGCCGACCGCCGAACAGGTGCTATGCCAGTTTGCGGATTCAGCGTGGGCAGGGACGTAGCCGTACTGATAAGCAGCAAATGTCGAATATTCTACGTTTGCGGGCCGCTCTCAAAGATTTCTCCCGGCAGTTGTCGGATGGGAACTGTTAGAAGCTGGGTTTGATTTTATTGTACGGAAACCGTGATCTTCAAATCGGCAGGAAGAAAACGTCTAACTATCTTCCAATGCGGGAATGTTTTTTTATCTATATTTCGGTGTGAGATGTTTCTTTTGACTTTTGGTCTCATGCTTATGTTTTTTTGCCAGGGAATTTGTGTTCCCGCTAAGAGGTTTGTTATGAGTTCTCGATTTTCGGGGCCACTTTTCGGCTTGGCAGCCTTTGTCGCCTGGGGCTTCCTACCTGTTTACTGGAAGCAGTTGGCTGCTGTACCTCCATTTGAAATTCTCTGCCATCGGATAATCTGGTCCTGTGTTTTTCTTTGTTTAATCATCAGCTGGCAGCATAGATGGGAAGAGGTGCGACAGATCGTTGCGGCTCCAGCAGATATGGGACGTCTTTCTGTCAGCAGTTTGTTAATCGGTGGAAACTGGTTAATTTATATCGTGGCGGTCAATACGGGACACGTTGTTGAAACCAGCCTGGGCTATTATATTACCCCCATGGTCAATATTCTGTTGGGGGTATTGCTGTTAAAGGAGCGTTTCAGCCGTTTGCAGACGGTTGCTGTTCTTTGTGCTTTTGCGGGAGTTGTTTATTCTTTGCTCGGTTATGGCACTCTGCCGAAATATGCCCTGTCCCTGGCTTTTTTATTTGCTTTTTATGGCTATCTACGGAAAAAAACCGTGGTGGCTCCCATCCCTGGATTGCTAGTTGAAACCTTTGTCCTGGTTGTCCCGGCACTAATTTATTTACTCTATCGGCAAATTTATCATGGCAGTCCGTTTCTGGTCCTGTCCTGGGATGGGATCTTGCTGATTGGCGCTGGTGTTACGACCAGTTTGCCGCTGCTCTGGTTTGCCGCCGCGGCACGGCAGCTGCAGCTTTCGACGATCGGTATCCTGCAGTATCTGGCGCCGAGCATTGCTTTTCTACTGGGAGTTTTTCTTTATCGAGAGCCTTTTGACCAGCATAGCCAGATCACCTTTATCTTGATCTGGCTCGGCGTGGCTGTCTATTGCGCTGACGCTCTGCGCTTCAATCGCAAAGTCTCAGCGTAAGTTTCACGCCGTATTCAGTTCATACAAAATCGGAGCGGCGAAAGAGGTGATTTATGGCGCCGGCTGCATTCACTCAGGAGGACTAAACGCATGTCTACACGTAAAGTTCCAAAAGACTTCGAGCTCAAACCAGAAGATCTTGATGGCTTTGACATAAAGGATTTAAAATGTCACGCTTGCAGTGGCTACGGTAATTGTGGTTATCGGATGTATCGATTGTTGAATGGAAAACCAGTACTTATATGTCAATTACGCAGACAGCAACTTATTGAAGAACGAGACCAACAGAGAGCAAAAACATCAGAGTGACTCGTCCCCACAATTCTGACGCTGTTCCGCAGGGGATGAGCTGCCCTTTTGGGGACCACTTGCGTCGCTGCGGACGCTGTCTCCGGGCGGCTTTTGATCAGCATGAAATTCAGCGCGGCAACCATCAGGGCGGTCCCGGTCACGAAATAGGCGGAGAAAATCACTCCCGCCTCGATTTTCGATATCGCCAGAGATGTGAGCATATATGACAGGAGCAGGCCATAGGAATACCTGGTACCGAAAGCGATGAACAGGGTACAAAAACCTGTGGCAACAACTGCAACGGCGCGGCGCGACATGCTGGAAACCTACTGAAGACGTACAACGTCACTGCTATTTCAGCTCGCCCGATAAGATTGCTATTTAATCTCGGCAACTCCCAGCAGTATAAGCTTGGTCCCAACGCCTCCGGTGACGAGGTCGATACGGGCGTTGGTGAACTTTTTGATCCGGTGATGAATATATAAAGTCGCACCGTCAATGTTCACTGTTTCATATTCGTCGATCTGTTCAGGCTCAGGTTTGCCCCATCCCACGGATGGGGTGTCTCTCGACAGAGCCCCGCCTCAGGTATAGCAAACCTTATTGATCAGGCTGATAGTGGCGCAGCCGCCTTCGTCAGTAATAAATTTTTGTGCTTTTACCGTTAATTTCAGGTTCATAGTTACTTTCCTTATATCTGAAACAATAGCGCCCCGGGGAATAATGTTGTCCCGGGGCGCATTCATTCAATCAGATGTTCGGCGGCAGGTAGATCTTGTTGCGCGAGTCGCCGATCGCTTTTGTACCCAATTTCTGTAGCCCGTTGATCAATTCAGGTAACTGTTTGCGCGGAATGCCCATAAACATCAGTTCGTCACCGATATCTGAACTGGCTCGACAACCGTAACAACCGAGGGAAAGGTTAAAGCGCTGCTGGGTGTAAGGTAGCAGGGTCGTTTCAACACACTGGGCGTTGTAGCCGCTGACTTTGAAGTCGAAACGTTTACCGGTGCTGTAGGAGGCACTCATGGTCAACCACATGATTTGTTCCGGTTTGGCGATGACGGCGATCACATCAGGAGTGACCTTAGCATCCTTGAGCGGGCTGACCAGCGTTGCCAGAGTCGACTTTTCCGGTAGCCGGGGCCGCTCTTTAATCATCTGCTTGGCGGCGTCCATCGAGGCCAGTTTCTTGAAATGGATATACATTTCACCACTGGCGAGCTTGGGGGGAATTTCCGTCAGACCGAGGATATGAGTGCCGTCCGGGCAGGCGTGGCACTGAGCCGGCATCATGACTGTTTTGCCACGCCGAGCCATCATCAAAGACTGGCAGTAGCGAAGTTTGACACGGGGCATCGGTGCTTCCGGCAGAGGCTGATCTTTACCGATCAAGGAAATCGCAACAGGATTCCAGCGCAACCCAAGAGTTTGGGTCAGGATCTCATGCCACTCTTGATACTGCTGCTGTTCGGCCTGATCAAGTGGAGGTGCCGTCGGTTTGAACTTAGCCTCTCGTTCGGCCGCTTCTTCTGCGCTTTCGATGATGCGGATAGCATTGGTCGGGCACTGACCGACGCAGGTATCACAAGCCCAGCAGATTGATGCATTCTGGACCTCGGCTACCTTTTTTTCACCGTTACTGCCAAGCCGAAAAACATCGACCGGGCAGAAATTGACGCACATGCCACAGCCGGTACATTGTTCGGCTGATATCTGAACATCAGGCATCGATTAACTCCCGTGGATCATGGTCACTGTTCGGCGGGGTTGTGACGGCCAAACCGGTCTCTTTTGCCCAATCGATAAAACGTTGAGGAACCACAACTTCAGGCTGAAATTTGGCTGTGTATGCCTGCGAGTGGGCCAGACTCAGGGCATGAGCAAGGTCTTCGACGTTATCGATGTCAGCCACGGTTTCAAGTGCTGCGACCGGAATCTCCATGTCGTTACAGATGTTGATAATGGCGTCGAGGGCGGAGATGCCGTCTTCGTTGTAGAATACCCCCTCAAAGTCCATCACTGTGTTTTTGGTCAGTCCAACCAGGGAAACACCGCAAGCCTGGCAGGGGCAGTGGACCAGACCCATGTCATGCGACCCCTGGAAACGATCGAGCCACTGGAACGCCTGCATAATGTTGGCGGTCGTCATCTGCGGCTGATCGCCACCGACAGCAACCGCGGCATCGTAACCTTGCTCCCAGAGCTTCTTGAAGGCGTCGTTGAAATGTTCGTTGAAGTTCTGGCCTTCATCGGCGATGAATTTCAAGTCGATATTGCGCTGATCGAGTTCGTCGAAAATGTCTTTCAAACGTGGATGGTCGTGCTCCGGTGTGGCGCTGATAACGAAGTCATACTCAGCGCCCGTATTCGAGCTGGCGGCCATAGTTTTGAGGTGCTCAAGTGCGCGGAAACCGACTTCTGCGGTGTCGAGCATAACTGCGCGGTAGAGTTCGGCTGCTTCTTCCGGGGTAAAAATACCACCGTGCTCTTTAGTCAGACGGGTTTTGGTGAGACCTGGGGTCGGGACTTTGGTGAAAAAAATCAGGGCGTTTTTTTTATTACTCATCGTAAAGATCCTTTTTAGGCAGGTACTTGTTTATGGTGATTGGTTTCAGTGACTGTGTGCTGCTCTTGTATTGCCGGGTATATGCTGCAAGGGATACGGTTATAAATCCACTGTCCCAGAATTGGGTCAGAGGTTTCAAATGATGCTGTTGTCAGGTTGTTAGCGTTTGCCTCAAAAGCCCACCCCAACTCCGGCTCAGAGAGGGGTTGTTCCGGAAACCACCAGCCGTAGTCGACACTTACGACATCGTCTTTCATTGTGGCGATGCTTAGGGTGAAGGTTGTTTTGCCATGCGGGGTCTGGACAATAACCTGCTGTCCTTCATCCAATCCTAAAGCTTCAGCTGTTGCTTGACTGACCTCGGCTTGCGGGACCGTGCCTGGTTTTTTCAGGGTTTCCAGCCAACGAAAAGATGAAGCCCAGTGGGGCTGTTTGCGTCCGCCGGTGATCAAAAGCAATGGGAACTCGGTAGAAGGCCCCGGTTGTGTTTGATGAACCGGCAGAGGTGAACTGCCGATCTGGTCAAGCAACTCGGAGTAGAGCTCGATCTTGCCGCTGGGGGTCGCAAATCCCGGCTGACCGTTTTTTTGATAACTCTCGTATTTATGGTATTTCGGGGGCGGCGCGTATAGCCCTGTCTCGCAGAAAGCCTCCCATGTTAAATTCAGAGGCGCGAGGATATCATCCAGGCTTGCGGTGAAATCTTTCCAGGGCCAATGTTCTTGTTGATTGCAACGCAGCCCCAATTCACGCCAGAAATCGTAATCGCAACGACGCTCATGTAGCGGCTTGATGGCTTCAGGACCGCCGTAGGCAATATTGGCAACACCTGCATTGGTCTGCAGTACCGGACGTTCCAGACTGCCGGCCATTGGCAGAACATAATCCGCTAATGCAGTAACCGAATTCGGAAACAGTTCCAGAGCGACTAACAGGTCGAGGCTCTTTAATGCTTTTCCGATCAGTTGACTGTCAGCCTGACAGATCAACGGGTTGCTGCCGCTGACGACCATGGCACGGATCGGGTAGGGTTGACTTTCCAGCATCGCTCTCCACACCAGGTTCGGTTGTGCTGAGGTGAGATAACGTACCGGCAACTGTTTGTTGTGTTGCATGGTATAACGGGTCAGACGCTTATACCCGTCGAAGGTCTGCAGTTTGAGTTTTTCCCTGCCGAGCTGTTTGTTGCGTTGTTTGGGGGGCAGGAAGTCTGACCGTTCAAGGTCGATTTCTGGAACATATTCAGGCATCCCTGATAGATGCGAGGCTCCGGGATGATCAATGTTTCCGGTCAGGCCTTTCAGGCAGGCGATACCACGGTGTACCTGAACACTGTTGGCGCCGATCTGATCAATGCCGCGACCATGAAATATTGATGCCGAATTTGCTCGGGCGTAGAGTTTGGCTGTCTCGATGATCTGCTTTTCCGTCAGCCCGGTGATTTGCGCAACATGTTCCGGGGTGTAGTCTGCAACCTGTTGTTTGAGTTGCTCAAAACCATGGCACCAACTTTCGACGAATTGCTGGGGGTAGAGTTTTTCATCAATGATGACATGCAGCATACCTAGTGCAAATGCCGCATCGGTACCGGGAATCGGTGCCAGCCAATGCTTCGTTAGCCTGGCGGTTCTGGTTTTTCGGGGATCGATCACGACCAACGGTTTGCCGGTACGGTTGTAAGCCAGCACCTGACGCCAGAACAACGAATTGTCCGATTCTGCTGGATTCACTCCCCAAAGGATGACGCACTCGGTGGTTTCCGGATCTATTTCGTTTTCCAGCGGCCAACCGAAGGTCAGGCTGTTGACCCAGATCGACGGATTCCAGCAAATTTGGCCGATGCCGACATTGTTCGGGCTACCGAACAGGTTCATAAAACGATGGAGTGGCCAGAAGGTTGTGTGTGGTCCCCCGATGGAGGTGGAAAGGGTTTCTGCGCCAAAGTCTTCCCGCAGGCGCAACAATTCAGAACCGATTTCATCAAGGGCCTGATCCCAGCTGATTCTCTGCCAGCGATTTTCTCCACGTTTACCGGCTCGTTTCAATGGGTAATTGATCCGCTCTGGATGATTGAGGAATTCCAGGTTGCTATGAAACCGCGCACAACCTTTAACGATTCCAGAGTCGTAGGGGTATCGGCTCGGATCGGGCTTGAGACTGACGACCTGTTCGTCCACAATCTGTGCTTCAAGGCCACAGAGGTAGCTGCAGAGACGACAGTTGGTTTTTGTTGTGCGGTGTTTCATGAACGGCTCCTTCGCTTGAAAGCGAAACGTAGTATCCGATGCTTGCAATTGCTAAGTGACTGTTTGGATTTCTGTATCCTCTGTCAGAAGTTGGATATTCTGTTCTCCTTGCTCACCCTGCCACATCAGTTCTAACTGTTGTTGTAGCTCTTCATGATTGATCCGCAGATTGAAAACCAGCTCAAGAATGTGAATGATCTGCAGCTGTGAAAGAGGTTTTTCATTATCGGATTTATCAGCCGACAGTTCTTTGTGAACAGATTCAAGACGTTTGACGCATCCCATGCAGGCACTGACACAATAATTGGTGCTGCTTTGTTGGAATTCCTCCAGACGAGTTGCGGCTCTTTGGTTGCTGAGTTGCGGGTCAACCATCGAGACCAAACCTCCTGCACCGCAGCAAATTGTTGATTCTTTGTGGTGGATCATTTCGACCTGTATGTTCTTGTCCAGCAATGTGCGGACGGAACAGCCGATCTGGCCACTCAGGCGATCAGGACAGGAATCATGGATTGTGACCGGACCATCCATTGCAGCAACCCTGATCCCGGCATCTACCAACAGCTGGTAAAGGGAGAGAACCTCAATACCGGCAAATTTGCCTTGCAGGTGGTAAAAACAGTTGGGGCATGCTGTAACGATCTGCTTTACTCCTGCATCCGAGAACTCTTTTTCCAATCGATTGATGTACTTTAAGTGGCGATCAAAAAGGCCGATGCTTTCCAGTGGCAGGCCACAACATTGCTCGTTCAGGCCGATATCCATACCCTGTTGCTGTAGCCAGTAGTAGGCCGTTCGGGTGAGCCGCGGTGCATAACTGGATAAGGTGCATCCGGGGAAAAACAGGACCGGACTCTGTTTACGATGTAATTTTTTATATTCGATTTGCCAGGTTTTACGATACAGGCTGAAGATGTGATGTTCATGATCTACCTGCAACACTCGGTAGTCATCGCTATCGACCGTTTGGCCACTGACCAGCAATTCTCTGGCAGCCATCATCAGTTCGTTGGGATACAGGCCTAATGGACAGTTATGGCTGCAAAGTCCACATAACGAGCATTTTTGAATCGCTTCTATGAAGTCAATTGAGAATTGATCTCGCGTCAAGAGGGTTTCAGCGATTGTCGCTGGTGAAAGATTCAAGCCAGACAGTACTTCACATTCCTTAAAACAAAGTCTGCAGGAAACGCATTTTTCCGTAAATTTCTTGAGAGTCTGCTCTGTACGAAAATTAGATACTTTCATTGTCTCCTCACAAAGCTTCCATAGAGCGTGTAAAACAGGAACCTGCCGCCTGCCACTCAGGGCTTATCTTGCTTTTCTGCGGAATGTCGAGAGCAGCATAATCTTCCGGCCGGTTGACATTGCGGAAAGACTGTTCAGCATCCGGAATATGTTGATATGCGCTCACCGGAAGGAAATAGGTCCAGATGTCCTGAAGGAAGTTTTGCAATTTTTTATCTCCCTCCGCTATCGCCCGTTCCAGTTGTGGCAGACAACGGCGATGGTAGAGTGCGTGTAGCGGTTCAATCCCCTGGTTGCTGAAAGGGACAACCGCATCATAAGTTTTCTCTTTCCGGCATAAGAGGGTAATAAGTGCAGGGTTCAGAAAAGGCATATCGCAGGGGACAACAAAAATGCGCTCGTTATTGCTAGTGCTCAGGGCAGCGTGGAGTCCGGCAATGGAGCCAATTCCTGGATAAATATCCCCCTGACAGCGGCAGTTGAGAAAAGCATAATCCTCAGGCGTGTTGGTGATCAGGATGACCTCTTGAAAGAGATGTGACATGGTCTGATAAGTTTTTTCGATCAGACAAATGCCACCGAGGTCGAGCAATGCTTTATTGCGACCCATACGCCTTGATTTTCCGCCAGCGAGAATGACACCGGTAATCGGTTCTTCTTGCCTTTTTTTTGCTGAGGCGCCTTTGCTTCCATTGCTCTGTGCTGATTTCGATAAGTACATTGCCTGTCCTTGCTCAATAGTGAATTGAGGGCGCTGAATCTGATTGCTGTTGACCGTAAAATGGCAAGGATCGTGCCAGCAACTAAAGTTTATGTCGGGAGTTCGTAGAAGCGTTTGGTATGGCTTTCTGACGACTGGATTAAGGGTAACGGGATTCTGTCTCTGCTGAATTCTGTTTTTTTTTGAGACTGAAAAAATCTTCTGTCTCATTTTGGGACAGGGTAGATCATTCAAGGTGTTCAATGCGTTGATTGCGACTTTGTGTGGGAGATTCGCTTCTGTGCTTTCGGTTGCCGGGTGAGGGTTTCTGTATTATTCCTTCTGGTTGGTTTCATCTCCTTTTATCCCGTCAAGGTACGATGATTGCAAATTCTGCAATGGTGGCAATTTCATGAAAGATTGATGAACTGATGAGTGGTTCGGGAAAGGTGAATGAAGGTCATGATGAAAAAGGTTTGTATCTATGGTGTTGGTGCCGTCGGTGGGTTCATTGGCGCATTGTTAGCAAAAAGTGGCAGTGACGTAAGCGTTGTTGCTCGTGGTGCGACCCTTGATACCCTGCAGGCAAATGGGTTGAAACTGCAAATGGGCGACGACATCATCGCCACTCCTGTACGCGCATCAGATGACCCGGCTGATCTGGGAGTCCAAGACCTTGTCATTGTTGCTGTGAAAGCACAGTCAATGACCGAAGTTGCTGCTAAAATCACCCCCTTGATCGGTCCGGAGACCGTTGTTTTAACCGCCATGAATGGTGTCCCATGGTGGTTTTTTCAAGGGACGAACGGCGAATATTCCGGGCTGCAACTCGAATCTGTCGACGTTGGCGGAAAAATTACAGCGGCTATTCCCAGAGACAGGGTGGTCGGTGCGGTTGTTCACGGCAGTTTTGCTTCAAACGGGCTCGGGTTTGCTCGTCATGTTTTCGGTAAAAAGATAGTTATCGGCGAGCCCGATGGATCAGATTCCAAACGGTTGAAGGCTATCGCGAGGCTTTTTTCTGTAGCTGGAATCGAGATTGAAACAACGACCTCGATTCAGCGAGAAATCTGGTACAAACTTTGGGGGAATATGACCATGAACCCAGTCTCGGCACTGACTGGTGCAACTTGCGATAAAATCCTCGACGATCCCTTGGTTAACCGTTTTTGCCTCAAGGTTATGGCTGAAGCTTCGGAGATCGGAGAAAAGATTGGTTGCCCCATAAGTCAAACCGGTGAAGAGCGCAATGCCGTAACTCGTCAGTTGGGAGCATTCAAAACCTCCATGCTGCAGGATGTTGAGGCAGGTCGTTCGCTAGAACTGGATGCTTTGGTGGCTGCGGTACGGGAGATCGGTCACAAGGTTGGTGTCGAAACACCCGAAATAGATACGCTTTTGGGCTTATCACGTTTATACGCACGGCAGAGGGGATTATATCCTGATGCAGGTGATTCCTAACTTAAATGCTGGAGGAAAAACGGATGAAAGAAAAGATCGGTGAAATTTTAACTACTTTGCAGCCTGGAATTAAAGTCGATGGTGGAACGATGGAACTGGCTGGAATTGAACAGGATGGCACGATCTGTTTATGGCAAACAGAGGATGAATTCATTCCCGAACACTTTCTCTGGATGCATCGCTTGCGGGTAGAAAGAGCGATCAAGAAAATATACCCGGATGCGGTTGTAAAGTTTGATATGTCATTTGATCTGAAGTTGTGACCGAGCGTTCTGACATAAAGCGGCAGAGGGGAAACATTTTTGGGAAAAAGCTTACAGCCCAATTAGGTTCGGACGGTTATAGTCTTGGCCTCTGGCTAGCGGTTATTTCAGCTTTTGGATTTTCCTTCAAGGCGATTCTGATCAAATTAGCTTACGCCTTACCTCAACAGGTGCCTGTTGATGCTGTCACTTTACTAACGCTGCGAATGCTTTTTGCATTGCCATTCTTCCTCTTGTTACTCTGGTTTTCGGGAAATCATGGTCAGAGCCTGAGTCGGAAAGATTTAGCTGTCGTCATCATTCTTGGGTGTGTCGGTTACTACGGTGCAAGTATTTTCGATTTCTTGGGTTTAAATTACGTTTCAGCTGGATTGGAAAGGATGATCTTGTTCAGCTTTCCTCTCTTGACCCTGTTTTTTGATGCTATTTTTTGTCGACGCAAGATCAGAGGCTACGAGTGGTTGGCTGTTTTGATTTGTTATTCCGGTATTAGCCTGGCATTTGTTCACGATATGAATGTCGCCGGTGTGCAGGAGGAAATTTGGGTTGGTGGCGGATTTATCTTTTTGTCGGCTCTCTGCTACGCTTTCTATCTTTCTGGAGGGCGGCATCTGATTGCCACATATGGTTCTTCCCGATTTGCCTGTTCGGCGCTGATCATTTCTACAGCAGCTACTCTAGCGCACTTTGGGGTCAGCCATCCTCTCAACGCATTATCTCAGCCTTGGAAAATTTATCTACTAGCTTTAGTTATGGCAACTTTTTCCACCGTTATGCCAGTTCTTGCGTTGGCAGCTGCAATTAAACGAATAGGTAGTGCTCCTGCTGCACTGATAGGTAGTCTTGGGCCCATCCTGACGATTGGGTTAGGTTGGTGGTTGTTGGATGAATCTATTTCTCCAATACAAATAGGTGGGGCTTTGCTGGTTGTTTCAGGAGTCATTCTGGTGGGTAATGGCGGGCGCAAAAGTGCCGCTTCATGTGTCGTTGAGAAAACGCAAGAATAATACAATTTGACCTTGGCCCCTGAAATCTATTTAGCGGGGTTATATTTACAACGGCTATCAGGAAAATTCGAGACGTGACATTTTTCGTAAGCACAAATTTGAGAAAGCGATAAAGATTACCGGTCCAAAGGAATTCTAAAGCTGATTGATGAGGTGTCGCGGGAAAAAGGGGGAAGTCATATTTTCACTGGTGCCATGTGGGTACATGGCACCCAAGTAACTTGCTTTAAAAAAGAGTTCAAAGTGAAGCTATATCAGCAGAAACCAACTCTCCGTTGGTCATGATTTTGAGATGACCTTTTTTGTCGATGAAAAAATCTTGACAGTTTAAATTTTCAGGCTTCTTTTTCAGTTTCACACATGCGTGACCGAGGATTTCTGAACCAAATCTACCAATGTGACCATAATTGTCATTGGCGATAGCGTAGACACTCATGTCATTAAATAAAGCATTTTCAAATTCACTGTCATCTTCAGGAACAACAAAATCCGTACGTTTAAAATCATTTGAAATGACAACATGAGCACGCCTGCTCAACTTTCGACCACCTGGTTCGTTCTTGCAGTCAGCATATCGGCAACCAATTATCACACTTGCCATCCCTTCATTAAAGCTGCCAGCCCAAGCAAACTGTGGCTCAACTATCCAATTTACCGACCCTTCTCCATCTGGTTTTTCCATGGCATAGCCCCACAATGAAGTCCCTTTGTCATAGATTGGAATCAGGTTTTGTGCTGCGACACCAGAAATCGAGACCAGTAAAAAGATAAGCGATGTCAGTAATACAACCTTGAACCTATTCATTTTTTTCTCCACATTCTAAGAGATTAAAAGCTCTCCTCTGTCGGAAACGACTCTGAAGCAGAGGCGCTTACCAATAGTCAGAACGCACGGGTTAGTTCGATTTTCCTGTCGGAAAAATTGCAGGGAAGTTAAGAGGGAAATTTTTTTTGTGCGCTTATGACCTTGTTAGTTCACAGTCCACAATATTACTTGCCTGTTACGTGGAGAGTGGACAACCTTATCCTTATCCCTGACGCAGATACCTCCTTTCATATCAATATCGTTCGCTCGAAGCATGTTTCTGGTTTCATATTTATATGCCTAGCTTTTATCTCTCATTGCGGTTCGCCTGTCTGTTTGTAGGAGACGGCAGACATTTGCTTAACAATATTTCGCATCATTGCCGATATGTTCATCCCTGATTTAGATGCCAATGTTGTGAGGGCTTGACGTTCCTGCTCATTGACTCTGAATGAAATGATATTCCTGCATGGTTGTTTTAATTTTTTTTCCATCATCTTATTTCCTTGTCTCAGTGATATTTTCAGTACAGAAGCCGATAACAGCATGGGCTATATTGTTTCAAAAATTGTTCTTTCGTGGCCTGTGGATCTTGCTTCTGAAGCCTATTCTTGAGGGGTAGCTGGTCAACCAGAATTGAGGACAGCTACCACAAACTTTATCGCCATTATTTCTGCCATTTAATCTCCTCATGTTGCTGTTTGCTACACAAGCTGATCAACGATAAAGTTGACGACAACCTGCGGGTTGTTGATATCGAGTTGGGGAAGAGCGGTTTCAATATGAATATCTGTTGCAATCGCAACAAATCCGTCATCCTGGCTCGTCAGGCAAAGTGCTTCTCGGCCTATTTCTTTGCGATAAACTTCAATCCTGTTAACAGATGTCCTCTTCCAGCCTTCAATGATGACAATGTCCATCTCACTGAAATAGTCAGAAATAATTTTTTCCGGAGGCGGGGTTGCATCATGCTGTTTGATCATTGCAAGCTTGCGATCATCGGTAATGACAGTGACGCTGGCTCCAGCGTTGGTCATGCGCCAACTATCCTTCCCCGGTTTGTCGATATCGAACCGATGGCCATCATGTTTTATTGCTCCGACTTTATAGCCTCGTTTTGTCAATAATTTAATGACGGCTTCTACCAGGGTTGTTTTGCCGCTACCAGAATAACCGGCAAAAGAAACAAGCCGCTGTTTTCTTGATGGCTTATTGCTGCTCTTCGGGTTGTCGGGACTGCTGATGTGGTCGCTCATAGTACTGCCGCCAATTAATATCTGTCTGCCCAATCGGGGAAAAGTTTACTTGTCCTAACTTCTGTACGTGCGGATTTTTCCGGGATGTGTGAACTGTCACGGATTCCAACGATTGAGAAGACCGCATCTTTGTTTTTGCTTTCGAGGCGCCCTTGCTCGCTGATGTTCAATTTTGCCGAAGAGGTGACATATTGTGAGGTCACCTCGTTGCCAACGCAGGTGATAAACAATTCCGCAATAGAAGAGTTACACCAGTTAGATAGATGTTTCATTACCAGTTCCAGAGTCTCAGGAACAACATGATCCGTGATTGGCTTAATCATGACTTCGATAAACCAATCACTCAAATCCTGTTCTTTCGTGTCTATTTGGGTGATTATTGAACCTTTGGCACTGAGTGCTTTAATTGCTGCGTGCATTTTATTGATCTCCAGGGGAGGAGTCCTTCCGGTAAGTTCCACTCTTGCCGCCCTCTTTGAATTCAAGTGAGATATTTTCTACCTGGATTCCTTTGTCAACACCTTTACACATATCATAGATAGTCAATGCCGCTAGGGAGGCTGACACCATTGCTTCCATCTCGACACCGGTCCGTTCAAATGCACGGACAGTGGCACGGACGGTAATTTCTCCAGCATCAAGATTGCAATCAAAGTCGATAGACGCATGATGGATCGCCAGTGGATGTGACAGGGGGATCAGGTCGGGAGTTTTCTTGCTGGCGGCGATTCCTGCAAGACGAGCAACACCGAGAACATCACCTTTTCGGGTGTCTCCCTCCAGAATTGATTTCAGGGTTTTCTGTTTCATGAGCACCCGAGCCGTGACAATGGCAGTCCTCATAGTTTTCTTTTTTTCGCTGACATCAACCATGATCGCCTGTCCATGGTCATCAAAATGATTAAAGCTCATAATGTCTCCTCAGAGGATAAGTCGCTGTGATTAAAAAGCCTTAGAATTAGGAGCAATACTCTTTCTTGCTTACGGCTTCAGCCTTAACACGGTCGAGCAACAGGGCCAGCGCTGGTTTGACATTTTCCCGAATGTCTCCGGCCACAATCAGGAACAGAACATCATCTCCTGGTTTCATCCTTCCGGAACGAGCCTCCATGACAACTTTATAGATGCCAGGCATCTGTTCGATTTCCTGACGGATTTCTTCTGCCCTGTCTTGATCAACACTGATATCAATCTCAGCCACGCCTGAATGGTCTGCACGCGACCAACCCCTGACGACACCGTTATGGACGAGAACCATGCCGACATTTTCGGCAAACGCTTGGTTTTCTTTCAACTTGGCTATGGTTTTGGATATATCCATGGTTTTCTCCGTTCTGTCGCAAAATGGAATGATTTCTATTGAGATATCCATTTTGTAGCAACATTTGTACCAATGCTCTGCCATTTAAGTTGGCGCTTTTCCTATGCAACGCTTTTGCTTGAGATCTGTAGCCAGACAATTTTGTCAGTCTAATGTTAAAGCGCGAATCTGGCTTGCTTTTTGAATTAGCGATAGGTTGGTCTGATAATTAAGAGTATGGAACTGACTTTTTTTAGTGGCCTAGGCTGTTGAAGGAAGTCCATTTTGACTGCGTCTTCATTGAAAAAGCGGGATATTTAGGTAGACAATAATCCGCGCTTTGTATGGGGTCGGTAGTTGTCTCAAAATGAGACTGAGGTCTGAGAATGAAGAAACTAGCACTGTCTGAAACCATTGGTGAGGTCCTCGGTTACGACATTACCGAGGTGAACCGGAAAAATAACTATAAAGGGGTGGCTTTTAAGCGCGGGCACGTTATCCAGGAAAAAGATATTTCCCTGTTGCAGCGTATCGGTAAGAACCATATCTATGTTTGGGAGGGATCGGAATCCGAGATTCATGAGGATGCTGCTGCTCGTCTGCTGGCTCCCAAAATCGCTGGTGAAAATATTTTTTTTGATGCTGAACCACATGAGGGGAAGATAAGTTTCTATTCTGAGACCAGGGGGATCTTCAAAGTCGACCATAAGCGTCTAGAGCAACTCAACGCTTTAGCAATTCCCTCGCTACCGACCATCCATAATAACTTCCCGGTAACTAAAGGAAAACAAGTCGCCGCTTTTCGGATCATA
The DNA here is from genome assembly GCF_963675815.1 of uncultured Desulfuromusa sp. Classification (NCBI taxonomy): domain Bacteria; kingdom Pseudomonadati; phylum Thermodesulfobacteriota; class Desulfuromonadia; order Desulfuromonadales; family Geopsychrobacteraceae; genus Desulfuromusa; species uncultured Desulfuromusa sp. The sequence continues at coordinate 27,476 of NZ_OY776574.1, read as the reverse complement.
CCCTTGACCTGTTCAAGAGATATTTTGAATCGAATGAGCATGCTTGTTGATGAGTCATTGATTTCGATCAAACCTTATAAAATCACGACCGCCTCGATTTTGGTTACGGGAACGGAAGTCCACAGTGGTCGTATCTCAGACGATTTTACCCCGATACTGACGGACAAATTGAAACAGCAGGGAGTTGATGTCACCTTTTCAACCATACTGCCTGATGTTAAAACTGAAATCAGTCAGGCGCTGCAGAAGGCTGTCGCAGAGAGTGAGTTGGTTCTGGTCACGGGGGGGACATCGGTTGATCCCGATGATGTTACGGTTGCTGCGATGAAAGATGCCGGAGTAAAATTTCATGAACAAGGCAATCCAATTCAACCAGGAAATAACTTGACGATTGGTCACGTTGGCCTTGTTCCCGTCTGTGCTGTTCCAGCAGCGGCTTTGTTCTTCGATAAGACAGCCCTCGACATCTTCCTGCCACGGCTTCTCGCCGGAGAATCGATCACTCCAAATGAAATCGCAAAGTCTGGACATGGTGGTTTATGCCATTTCTGTCCCAAATGTCATTATCCCATCTGCCCATTCGGCTGGGGGAGTTCATGATGACTGCGATAGCTGCTCTTCCACTTCCAGATGCACAAGCGGTTCTGATTGGCACGGCTCAATCTGTTGGAATTGAAACCATAGCAACAGCTGATGCTCTGGGTCGCGTGTTGGCTGAAGATATTGTTGCCCCTCACGCTTTTCCTGACACTCGGCGTAGTGCTGTTGATGGTTTTGCCCTCAATCAACCAGGGCTGCAGGAATACCAGATTGTTGAGACCCTTGGTGCGGGGGAACTCCCCAAGCATCACCTCAAAGACGGACAGGCCGCAGCCGTCATGACCGGTGCCACTGTTCCTGAAGGAAGCGTGGCCGTTATCCGGGTGGAGGATACGACCGTTGTTGATGGCATCCTCGTGCTCAAAGCTGAAGCCTCTGTGGGTGAAAATATTAATCGCATTGGTGAAGAGTTGAGCTCCGGAGAGCCTGTCCTGAATTCTGGTGACCGATTGACCCCGGTCAATCACAGTGTCCTCTGTTGCACCGGTATCGCGCAGGTTAAGGTTCGCCGGTTACCAACCATAGGAATCCTGATCACCGGTGACGAAGTTTTACAACTCGGTCAGGAACACCGACCGGGTAGTGTCTACGATAGTAATCGGCATTTCCTGGTCGGCTGCCTCGCGCAATTGGGCATAAAGTGCAAGGTCCTTGGACCGGTTAATGATGATGAGACGACCATCAGCAGCAGCATTGATCAGTTGGCTCAGGAGTGTGATTTAGTGATCTCTTCTGGTGGGGTTTCCATGGGTAAGTATGATTTTATCCGCCCATTGCTTCACTCCAGCGGTTTTGAAGTTCTGGTCAACCGCACCGGGATTAAGCCTGGACGTCCTCTGATCGTTGCTCGTCGAGGAGAAACCCTCTTTTTCGGGATGCCCGGCTATCCGGCTGCATGTCTGGTCAACTTCTTCTATTACCTGTTGCCTACAGTAAAAAAACTGATGGGGATCAATGCAGTTCTCCCTCATGTCAGAAGTGTGCAACTTGCCACAGATCTGAAAGGGCGCAAAGGGCGCTGGGATGTGATTCGGATGAAATTGGTAACCGAGGCGGGGGAGGAGCGAGCACATAAACTCAGCAGCCAGTTGACCTCACACTTTCTCAACTTTGGAATCTGTGATGGCCTGGCCCTGCTGGGGGGTGATGTTGACCAGATATCGGCAGGAGAGCAGGTCGAGATCCTTGAGTTTATAGCGCAATTTTAAAGAATTCCATCTAGGAGGAACTGATTATGAAATACAAGCTTTATCTGTTGTCGACCTTATTGGTCTTGCTCCTTGGCCACACGTCCTTTGCCTCAGATCTGTTTGTTTTTGCCGGTGCTGGCATGCGTGTGCCGTTGACTGAGTTGGGTCAGAATTTTACCGAAGAAACAGGTATCAAGGTTATCTTTGATTTTGCAGGCTCTGGTCGGTTGGGGGGTAAAATTCTCCTGGGGGTTAAACCTGATCTGTTTATTCCCGGATCGGAAAAGTGGGCTCTAAAACTTAAACAAGAAGGCTATGTCAAGGAATGTATTGCCGTTGCATATCATACCCCCGTCCTCATTTCTCCCAAAGGTAACCACAAGGTCAAAAAACTGAATGATCTGACCAACAAGGCTTATAAAATCGCTCTTGGTGATGGCGAAGCCTGCGCGATCGGGCGCAATAACAAGAAAATGTTTCAGGCTGCGGGACTCGACCCGGCCGAGATGAATGTTGTTGCCCGTGGCGTAAGCGTCAAACAACTAGTGCAGTGGGTCGAAACTGGTACTGTTGATGCTTCGATTGTCTGGCGCGCCGATGCTATCCAGTCTGGTCAGGTTGAGGTCGTTGAGCTGCCTGCTAGTATCAACCCGATTGACAGTATTCCTCTTTGCCAGATGACCCAACCGTCAAACTCGAAAGAAGCTTTTATGTTTTGGAAATACCTGCTTGAAAATAGCGCTACTGTTTTTTTTAAGCATGGCTTCCAAACAATTGAACTCAAATAACAAAGGAACTGGAGATGTTCTACGATCAGTTAAAAGAACGATTTTTGGCTTTGGCAATAAAACACTCACTTTTGCAAGAACCAGTTGCTATCAGTGCCCGGATTCTGAGTAATGAAGAAGCGATCGGCAATCCTACCCGTCAGGACTACCCACTGCTTAAGGGTAAAGAATTTCTGATGGCTGCCAGATTCAAAGATAGCCAAGGACAAGCCTTTACTGATGCTCCAAGTGAACAAATCTCGACATTGGAAGCGATCCTTGATCGGCCGTTTGACAGTGTCTCGAATCGGGCAATCTTCATTGCGACTCTTAATGCGGTTATGCGCTCTCTGCAACCAGAAATAATGACCATCCATTGTCACGATGATGAACCGGAAGACTGCGCGAGGGAGATGATGCGACGAATCAAACAGATGTCGATCAAAAAAGTTGGACTGGTCGGCCTGCAACCCGCAATTCTTGAAGCTCTGGTTGAGACTTTTGGTGCCGATCATGTTATCTGCGTTGATCGGGATGAAAGCCAGCTTGGCAGCAGCAAATACGGGGTGTCGATCAAATGGGGGGACGAGCAGGAGACCGCAGATCTGTTTGTAAAGTCCGATCTGGTTCTGGCCACCGGGTCCACTGTGGTTAATGGTTCCTTGCCGGGACTGTTGCAATTAGCAAAGGACGCTCAAACCGAAATTATTTTCTACGGAACCAGCATCGCTGGAGCCGCGGAATTGATGAATCTGAAACGTTTCTGCTTTAAGGCAGTTTAAGAAGATATGAATACATCGCTCCAAACTATGACCATACCGCAGAACAAGAGAGTCTGGTCAAAGTATCTGTTCCGATTTGACCTGCTGATGGCTGGTCTGACGGCGCTGTTTTTTAGTCTGATTGCTCTGGTTCTCTTGTCGCTGGTTGGAGCGGCCTCCTGGAGTGAGATCATTGAGCATGTTTCTTCCCCCCAGGGAATGAGCGCCATTTTTCTGAGTTTGGCAACATCCCTCACAGTTGTTGCGTTGACCCTGCTTATCGGATTTCCTGTGGCCTATATACTGGCGCTGAAACAGTTCAAGGGAAAAGCAATTCTTGAGACTCTCATCGATCTGCCGATTATCATGCCACCACTCGTCACGGGACTGAGCCTGCTTTTGCTGCTTAAACCGAGTAACCCTCTCGGCGGGCTGTTGCAGGAGGCAGGGATCGGTATTCTCTTTACCCCCTACGGGATTGTGTTGGCCCAGTTTTTTGTTGCGTCTCCGTTTTTTATCAAGACAGCACGGGAAAGCATTGTTGCCATTCCTGGAAACCTGCTGGCCGCTTCTGCAACCCTGAATGCCTCAGATTTTTATACCTTCCGCAAGGTGATCTTGCCTCTATGCCGCAAAGGAGCATGTGCCGGTTTAGCCATGACCTGGGCTCGTGCACTGGGTGAGTTCGGAGCCACCGCAATGGTGGCGGGAAGTATTCCTGGCAAGACGGAAACTATGACTATTTCCATCTATATGGAAGCGATGAGCGGAGGCATGAGCAATTCGATCTCCACCGCTCTGGTTCTGGTCATGTTCTCCTTTACCTTGCTCTTTATCCTGAAGGTTCAAGCAGGGCGCCAACATGAGTATTGAACTTCAGAACATTGAAAAATCATTTGGCTCACGGGTCTTGTTTAAAAAACTGTCACTCAATATCAAGCAGGGTGAGTTTCACGTCCTGGTTGGCCCCAGTGGTGAGGGGAAGAGCACCCTTTTATCGATTATCGCCGGACTACAGAAGCCAGATAGCGGGGAGATCTACCTTAACGACAGCTGTGTGACAGCGCTTGCGCCACAAAGTCGCGATGTTGGCTTCGTGTTTCAGGAATATGCCCTTTTCCCGCACCTGACAGCTCTGCAGAACGTTGAGTATGGACTGAAAGCCGGTGGCGCAGAAAAGCATGTGGTGACTGATAAGAGCCAGTATTATCTCTCTCTGGTCAACCTGACTGGAGAACAACATAAATATCCTTCGATGCTCAGTGGTGGGCAGAAGCAGCGGGTTGCTCTGGCCAGGGCTCTGGCGAACGAGCCAAAAGCCCTGCTGTTGGATGAACCCTTAAGCCATTTGGATGATGAAATCCGCAAGCAGTTGCAACTTGAACTGAAAGAATTACAGGAGAAAACCAGCGTCACTATGCTGCTGGTGACCCATAATATGACCGAAGCGGTGACTCTGGGGCAACGAATCTCTTTTTTGAGGCGGGGCAAGATTGACCGAACTGTGAATGTGAATGCTTTGGTTTGATTTGATATCCCGTTACACGTTTCCGGTTGTGAAGGTATGGAGAGTTGATGCAACTGAGTCGTGATGTTGTCAAAATCCTGAAGAAGGGCTCTTAATTGCCAGGAAAAGGGTTAATGTCGATCCGTGACAAGGTTTGAAGTTAATTATGATGTTACAACTATTTATCAATATATTTCTGAAGATGTTTTTGCTTCTCACGCCTTTTTTTGTTGTGTCAGCATTTCTGTCCCTAACCAAAGACATGTCTAAATCTGAGCGTCAAAGAATCGCAATCAAGGTCACCTTTGCTATTATTCTGGCATGTTTTGTCCTTTTTCTGTTCGGGAGTTATCTTTTTTCCGTGCTTGGCATTACTCTCGACGCATTTCGTATCGGCGCCGGAGCAATCCTCTTTCTTTCAGCAGTTTCTCTGGTCCAGGGAAAAGAAGCTGTTTCTGCTCAGGAGCCTAAAGAATACATAGCTGTTGTTCCCCTGGCTATTCCAATCACTGTTGGGCCTGGAACAATCGGCGCACTATTAGTCATGGGCGCTGGACTGAAAACGGTTCCTGAAAAAATAACCGCCAGCCTGGGGCTCCTTTGCGCTGTTATTGCAGTCGGGGCTCTGTTAATTGCCGCAGGTCGATTAGAGAGTATTCTTGGCCAGCAAGGCCTAACAATTCTTACCAAATTAACGGGGCTATTTCTCTCGGCCATTGCTGCACAGATATTTTTCACCGGCCTCGTGAGCTTCATAAACTGAAAAAAGTGGCCACACAATGTTATCTTCCAATATGAACATCTCAACAGCTGTTATTGTACAAACGGTGACGGCTTTCCCAACAGCCTGAAGCACTAGAGGCTATTGAATCGCAGCCCGAAGATTTTGATCGTGATGCCCATAATCTATGGATGGCATCATAAGCTTTGTGGCTCAGGGCGATTTACGATGAGGCTGCATTTTGCATTTCCCTTCGCATGATAAGAGGACATTCTTTTTTTGAAGCGATTTCAAGATCTCTTTCTTTACAGCCGCCGAGCACTGGAGTTGGTCTGGTCTACGAGCCACAAACTGGCGATTATTTTTGCCGGACTGACCTTGTTAGCAGGGATTTTCCCGGCTGGTATCGCTTGGGTCAGTCAGTTGATAGTCGACAGCGTGGTTGCTGCGATGGAGCAGTTCCGGCAAACGGGAAGCGCTGCGACTGATCTGGTTCTGCTTTATGTCTTATGTGAAGGAGGGCTGGTTATTCTGCTGACAGGATGCCAGCGGGGAATTTCAACCTGTCAGGCATTATTAAGAGCACTGTTGGGTCAAAAGATCAGCTTGCTGATTTTAGAAAAAGCCCAACAGTTGACCCAGTCTCAGTTCGAAGATGCAGAGTTTTACGATAAATTGTTACGTGCTCGGCGTGAGGCATCCACCCGTCCATTAAGTCTTGTTACCGGAACTTTTGGTTTGTTGCAAAATGTAATTTCTCTTGTCAGCTACGCCATTCTGCTGCTGCAGTTTTCCCCTTGGGCAGTGCTCATTCTGATTTCAGGCGGTATCCCGGAATTTTTGTCGGAAGCAAAGTTTTCTGGTGATAAATTCCGCCTGTTTCGCCGCCGCACCCCGGAAACCCGAATGCAGATGTATCTTGAAACAGTTTTGACACGAGAAGATTATGCTAAAGAGGTTAAACTGTTTCAGTTCGGCCCGTTGCTATTACAACGCTACCGAGAAATTTTTTCCAGAATTTTTACCGAAGACCGGGCTTTGACCTTAAAGCGTGACCGTTGGGGGTTTGCTTTAGGCCTGCTCAGTACTGCCGCTTTTTATGGAGCCTACGTCTGGATTGCCATGTCGGCAATTAAAGGCAATATCAGTTTGGGGCAGATGACGATGTATCTGTTGCTGTTTCGTCACGGACAGAGCGCGGTGTCTGCTTGCCTTAAAGCGATTAGCGGCATGTATGAAGATAACCTTTATCTATCTAATTTGTATGAATATCTCGAACAGCCGATAGCTGAAAAGAACGGGCTTTTGTCACAGGGGAATAAGTCCGGTGATGGCGTCAGGTTCGAGAACGTCAGTTTCTGCTATCCAAACAGCGACGAACCTGCATTGCAGAATATCAGTCTACATCTGAAGCCGGGTGAAAGTATGGCGCTGGTCGGTGCAAACGGTTCCGGGAAAACCACCCTGATCAAATTGTTAACCCGCTTATATCGACCATCCCAAGGCCGCATTTTGCTTGATGGCGTCGATCTGCAAGAATGGAATGCCGAAGCCTTGAGACAGAGGATCGGTGTGATTTTTCAGGATTATGGCCGCTATCAATTCTTGGTCGGTGAAAATATCGGTATTGGTGATGTACGGCACTTTGGCGACCGTGATCGCTGGCAGGAAGCCGCCAGAAAGGGGCTGTCTGCCGATTTTATCGAAAGCCTCCCTGACCAATACGATACCCAGTTGGGAAAGTGGTTCAATAGGGGCCGTGAACTTTCTGGCGGGCAATGGCAGAAAATAGCACTCTCCAGAGCATTTATGCGTTCAGGTGCTGACCTTTTAGTGCTGGATGAACCGACTGCAACCATGGATGCCGCTGCAGAAGCTGCAGTATTCGAACATTTTAGGTCCTCAAGCCAGGGGAAAATGAATATACTGATATCGCACCGTTTCTCCACGGTGCGGAAATTCGATCAGATTCTTGTTTTTGATAAGGGGCAAGTCATAGAATCGGGTGATCATGAACAATTGATGTCTCAGAACGGTAAGTATGCGTATCTTTTTTGTCTTCAGGCAGCAGGCTATAAAGACGGAGCGTGATAACGGGCCCGCTTAGGGTTATGCGCTGGATGAGAATATCTATTTAACAAAGAGATAAATGATGCTGAAATTTAAAATTGATAAAGAGAAATGCATTCAATGCGGCATCTGTGCAAAAGATTGCGTGGCTAATATAATCGATCTAGATAGTGGATGGCCGCGTATTCAGAAAGAGAAAGAAGCTGCATGTCTAAGATGTCAGCATTGCTTGGCGATCTGCCCAACTGGGGCTGTTTCAATTCTTGGCAAGAGACCGAGTCAGAGTGCACCGCTACTGGGGGCTTTTCCAGACCCTGCCCAGCTGGAAACTCTTATCAAAGGCCGCCGTTCAGTTCGTCAGTATGAAGATGAGAACCTCAAGCCAGAGTTATTGCAGCGACTGCTTAATGTCGCATGTCAAGCTCCTACTGGGGGGAACGTTCGTCAGGTCCAGCTGAGTGTCATCGAGGATAAACAAACGATGGATAAGTTTCGTCAGTACACATATGCTGCTCTCGAAAAACTGGCCGATGAGGGAAAACTGCCCGAAAATCGAAAGGGGTTTTCCAACTTTGTTTTGCTCTGGCACAAAAAAAATATCGATGTGTTGTTTAGGGGAGCTCCTCATCTTTTAATTGCATCGGCCCCTCGCAATATTTCTTCACCGGTACCCGATTGTGTGATTGCTCTATCCTACTTCGAACTGTTTGCCCAGAGTCTGGGTGTCGGTACAGTCTGGGATGGTTTGGCTCGTTACGCCATCGATGAATTATTGCCGGGAGTGCGAAAGAAGCTCGATATACCAGAAAACCACATGATCGGTGCCACCATGGCCTTTGGTCAATCAGCAGTTCAATACCAGCGCACGGTCGAAAACGATAGTACTAATATCGTGCGTTGTCGAGTTTCGCTTTAAAAATCCACTAGAAGATGGGCTGCTAATAATATGTTTTGCCGGTATTTTATGGAATGCATTGATAAAATACCGTTGTACAAAAAACACACTTACATCGGGGGTAAGGGAGCTTTTTAGGTATTGTCAACTTAACGAATACAGAGCAGAAATAGGCTGCTTTTCCGAGAAAATCACATTACAACCAAGTAGGATTGCGGGCGCCGGTATCCTGCTCCCAAATTGCAAAGGATCGATCTCGAAGGGTGCGGGAGCTTTTTGCGCTCAGTAAATGGCGCTGATGACGAAAAAGGTTGTTTGCCAGGCCATGAAAGGAGAGAAATTGCTGGGTTTGTCTTTGTGACTTGAAACGCCTCATTTTTCGTTCACGCTGTCGGGTGGGTTGGTGTGAAAGTTCCGCTCGATTGTTTTGATACCGACCCGTCTCATGTGGTGCCCTGGTTGATAACTCTTTTAACGCGGCTGGGTAGCTGCGGAATTTATCGGTCACGATCTTGTATGGACGTACGCCAGTTTTCAGAAACAACTTGCGGAAGAAACGAAGCGCCGCTTGTTTGTTGCTCTTATGTTGAACCAGGACGTCGATTTCATCACCATCCTGATCGACTGCTCGCCAGAGGTAGTGCTGTTCGCCCCGTATTTTGATAAAAACCTCATCCAGATACCAGATGTCACCAGCCTGACCAGCAGACTTGCGCAGCTTTTTCGCGTAGAAGGATGGAAATTTAAGGCACCACTTCCAGATAGATTCGTAACTGACTTCCACGCCTCGGACAGCGAGAAGCTCTTCCACTTCTCTATAGCTCAGCGAGAATCTGTAGTAGAGCCATACAGCGTGACTGATAATGGATTTTGGAAAACGATGGCCTTTGTAGACGGTGATTTGATTATTCATTCCTCTATACTGGGGAAAGGGCATTAAATTGACAATACCAGCCGTAGGGCTTCATTCGCAAAAAAAAATGAAAAAGGACCAAAAACCGGCTTTTGTGAAAGAAAAAAATACATTTTTTTATTTAAGCTTAACTAACTTCAAAAAAAGGAGATTAGCTTATGCTTAAAATGGATTTTTATTTATCTTACAAAATCGTCAATTGTCCGCAAGTACCAGCTGCTGATAAAGCTGGACTCTATCTGTACAAGAAGTATAGAGAATATTATAATTATATTTCTTCTTTGTTTGTCCCAGAATTACGTGTTGAATCATTTCACTTTGACAATGACTGCAAGTTCTCTTGCATTTATCGCACTGAGTTTCTCAATTCTGAGCAATTTGAACAACCCGATGAAATCTTGAAATTTCTTATCAGCAGTTTTTTGTCAATTATTAACACTTGTTACGAAAAAGATTTAAAAAAGATAAACAGTATGATTGATAAATTGATTTCAGATTTTAGCGCTTTAAAGCAAACAACTCAGCCACTAAATAAGTCTGAACTCCAGGACCTTTATCGTCATATAGCTTTGTATAACCAACAAAAACGCGGTTATTACCGCGTTACAATGTATAGCGGTAGTTTACAGTTTCTGTCGTTAAAGAAATTGGCGGGGACCAACCTTCAGGAACCTTTATTTCTGGAGGAGAACCCTGAAGATGACTCAGAGAATTTTCCCAAAGAATCGATAAATGAAGTTGAAGATTTAACGAATATTTCTCTACGAAGATTTATTGCTAGCCGGCCAATGTCAATTGATAAAATTTATTTTATCGATATTGAGAGCAAAACAATGATGATCAAAAATGGAAGAGAAAAAATAACTCTCTGTGTTGATGATGCTTGTATTTTAGCGATTTCAGATATTCTTAGTTCTTGTGTCGGTGAGTATGTTTTTACTCAAGTTCATAAAGTCGGAAAAAGAAAAGAAATAGAAGTAATTGAGCTAAATACGACTCCGGCAGATTATGAGTAATTCATAAACAGAATATAAAATTCGTTTTATTTCAGTTTTTTTGATGTGGTTTTTTCCTAAATTTTCAATTTCAATACGGATGCAACCATTTGTGGATGATCTTTTCGTGTTAGGGCCAATGGTGGTTTTTATAGAGAGGGCTGTAGTCCATTTTTTATTTATTCGACCTGAAGCCTCAGTGGTAGTGCCTCTGGGGGCGTGATAGATGATTTGTAATTGTTTTTTTCTTATTCCACAAATGAGTAAAAAATCCAAACATTCTTTGGCTTCTTTGATGCTTCTACACTCAATTCTGCCATTATATTGAATAGTGTTCGCCTTGATTGATTTAGCTATGCGCACATTTTTCTTCTGCGACCTTAAACTTAAATTAAGAAAATTCTCATAGAGTTCTTCTGCGATAGATATAGCTGCTATCGCCTTGGGAATGACTTGGATTCCACCATTTTGGAAGTGGCTATTCTTTAGTATTGAAAATGCCTCGTCAAAAGGGGGCAGGCCTTTCTTCCTCTCTTTTTGTGGTTTGTTCTGATTTTTTTGTAATGAGCTCAGTAGTGAATGAGGCTCAATTTTTTTAAACTCAACAGATAGCGCACTCACTGCGGCCAGAAGTGGATTTGGATTGTTTCTAATAAGCTGATTAGCCCGGTCAATTGTACGACCTGTTATTGTGGCAAGGGCTTTATTGCTGATTGGAATAGCAGCATGTTGGTGTCGAAGCATGTAGCATAAAAGCCAATCTGTCAGATGCATATAACTATGATAGCCTTCAAGGATGTCAGCATGCCCTATGGTCACTGCAGCAGCATAATTGCTTTTCCGCCTTAAAGGTTCATTCTCGAAAAAAATCTCTCATGTCCCCCAAATTCTTGTTTTCGAATTCTGATGAACGAAGAAAACTTGGCACGGATGAGAGGTGGATATCTGTTCGGAGAAGGAGTCGTGTGAGTAGCCAAGTTTCGTAGCAGTGGCGAAGATGATGCACAACAAAAGTGCTGTCATTGATTGTTTCTTTGAGACAAACTCTGACTTGTTTTGGTACCTCTAGCTGTTCGTTTATCAAAGGTCCTTCCGTCAGTAGCAGATGTTTGTGTGTTACCCCTGGTTCAGCTCGACGGAATTTAAGCCATGACAAAATGAAGGAAAGTTCATCTTCAGAGAGTAAAATGTGGAGAGGTATACGCCTCTTTGCGGCTGGGGATTTTAATTTTCTTTCGTGTTGAGGACGGACCAGAATCTCCAGTGATCTGTCGCCCTGAAGATCCCCAACCAGTAGACCCATTATTTCTGAACTTCGTAGACCGCCACGAAAGGCTATGATAGTGAAAAAGAGAGAAATTTTTTCAAGTCTGGATAGCTTTTCTCTTTCCCAACCAAGATTTGTTAAAACTTGCCGATATTGTTCGAATGTCAAGAGGTTGACGTTCGGGCGGCTGATTATTTCCCCATTGGCATTGAGCATATCAATGATATCGATCTGAGGAGCCCCATGGAAAATTTCAATGTGGCGGTAAAATTGACGCAGCCTATACACTTTTTCGCTTGCTAGTTCGTCAGGGAGATCTTTATCATTTTCCTCTTTGCCTTGTAACCGCCTTCCCGTTGCATAAATGATACTGATGATTTTATCATCTTCCAGATTTGTGATGTCCTTATCTTCCCACTCGGCGAGCAAATCTTCACCGATAGTACGAAGATAATTCTGTACAGAGCTTGGTGCTAAAGAACCACTTTTGTTCCTTATCTCATACTCATAGAGCCGAGGACTTAAAAGTTGTATAGCCCAATCAGCAAGTAAAAATAAAATAGGACTTATATCTCCAACATGTTTCTGAAGAAAATCATCAACAGTCTCTAGTGGTGTAGCAGCTTCCTCCAGTTGCGATATGAGCTCTTTAAGGAGTTGTTTTTGTTTTTCGTATTTAAATTCAAAGGGCCCTATATTTTGCTCTATGGGCCTTTTAGGTTGAATACGGATTAGAATATTCTTGCCTGTCAGGACTCTTAGCCAAACTTCATCAGGAAGTGATGCTGAAGGGAGCTTGTTCTCTGCATACTCAGCCAAAAAAGGCGGGATGGTTAAGGTGTTTCTGGATTGGCAGCATTTGAGGAAAGAGGGGAGAGATAACTTCTCGACATTGATATTGAGTAAATATTCCTGACATGCATTCCAGATATCAGGGTCAATGGAGGAAGGTAGCGTGTCATCGTTCTTTGTTATCCACTGGAAAATCAAGAGTTGAGTCATTGGGTCGGCGAACCACCGGCGATATTTATCAAATCTTTTTTGCAGAAAAAAACGATCTCTATTTTTTGTAGGGGTGCGTCTACCCACAAATCTAACCATAACCAGTCGTCATAGAGATAAAATTGATGATTCTTTAATGCGTAATATAGTGGCTTAATCCATTTTTTGTGGGTTAACCCTCCATACATCATGGCGCTTACATAAATTATGCCCTCCGGAGGCATTTTTGAAAATGACACAAACTAAGCGAGCCGATGGATCTAGTCAAAAATCAACTCAACGTTGATTTACCGGTACCGGTTTGAGGTGTTGTTTCGTTTTGTTCTTGAGGCTTGATCTTACTGTTATTTGTTTTGATAAATTGGTGTTTTAGGTGATTGAGAGAGAGGTCTGTTTGTCTCCGCAGGAATCGGGTAAATGGGTATGTTGTTGTTATGTTCTTGTATTTACTGACTAAAAAAACTGACTAAAAAGACGTTGACATGCTGTTGTGAAGCCGTTAACCTGCCCATCTGTATATATTGATGTGGTATGTAAATGGAGGGGGTCCATGGTACAGTTATTTAAATTAATGAATCCGTATTGGAAAAGGCTGAAGCCTTATTCTGGTGCGGATTTTTTGCGTTTTGAATGAAGATTACAGACTGACAAATTGAAAATTTTATAACGATTGCTGGAGGAATTGAGATGAAAAAATGTAAGTGTTTCAGTATTGCTGCAATGATGTTGGGGCTGCTGATCTCTCTCGTGCCGTCGCAGGTTTTGGCAGCTTTTAGCAGCGGGAGTGATGGCTCGGATGGCGCCCTGATGGTATCCATCGATGGTGAAACGACCAGTGTGTCTGTAGGTGGGGTTGTGGTCGGCTCTGCCTTGCCGCTGGATGAGGACGGGGTGTTTCACTTCACCACCGTGACTGTTGAATCTGGGGCAACCCTGACTTTTATCAACAATGAAGCCAACACACCGGTGACCATGTTAGCAACGGGGGATGTCAATATCGTTGGGACGATCAGTGTTGATGGCAAAAATGGCAGTGGACGTGATGGCGGTCAGCCGGGACCGGGGGGCTATACAGGTGGCATGGGAGGGCAGCCAAAGTATGCCGGGAAACGCGGTTATGGCCCTGGTGGAGGAGGGGTCGGAGCTAGATTAGCTACTTCATATATAGGTATAACAGGCATAGGTGCCGGTGGCGGTTTTGGGAGCGTCGGAAGTAATGGTTATAGTTTTCCAGATTATGGTGGGGCTGGTGGTCAAGTTTATGGCAATGTTCGCTGTTTTCCTCTTATGGGAGGATCCGGTGGCGGTGGTGGATCGGCAACCACTGGATATGCTGGGGGTGGCGGCGGCGGCGGCGCCGGGGCGCTACTCATCGCCGCCGATGGCGATCTGACCTTGACCGGGCTGATCCGGGCCAATGGTGGGAGTGGGGCATATGGTCTCTACTATGATAGTTCTGGTAACGATTACTATGGTGGCGGCGGTGGCGGCGGCGCCGGCGGCGCCATTCGTCTGCTGGCAAACAGCATTCTTGGCACAGGGCGGTTGCAAGCTATAGGTGGTACAGGTGGCCGTGGAGGGGCTTCAACTTCCACCGCTCGTGGCGGGACTGGTGGCCAGGGGCGGATCAGTCTGGAATCTGCCTCCGGCACCATTTCACAATCACTGATTGCTCTGGAACCTGTGCCGGCAACGTCTATTATCACAGATTTGTACCCTGCCGATCTGCCAACCCTGAATATCATCTCCATTGGCGGCAAGGCCGTTCCTTCGAGTTCTCGTGGATTACTTGACTCTCCCGATATCTGGCTCGATTACAGTACGACAAACCCGATAGAGATTACGGTTGAGGCGCAAAATATTCCGCTGCTAGGCAGTCCCAGTTTGACATTGAAAGCTATCCCTTCTGTTGGGGATATCGCTTCCGCAATAGCTCCCTTGGTTGGTTCTGATCTTTCCAGCCAGGCGACAGTGAGTGTCCCCCTGTCGACGACTTATCCATCAATTCTGACTGCCTATGTGACCTATGAGTTGGTTGCAGTTAATGGCCAACGGCCTGTAATTGATGGTGAGCAGATTGCCCGAGTCAAGGTTGAGTCGAGCCTTGGCGGTGAGAGTCGACTTTTCTACATCACGGAATCGGGGCGCGAGATACCGATGTGATTTGCTGATTTAGGGACCGTTGCCATCGAGAGCTGTCTTCGTCTGGCGGAAATTATTTTCTGATTCTTGTTGGGGATAGCTCCACTTTGTCGTGCTGATTTTGAATTGCTATTTTTTGATCAGGTAGGGGCTGTTATGTGTTTACGCCGTCCAGAGGCTGGAGCGGAAATAAGGAATGCGGTAACCAGATACTTTTATGTCGGGTTTATGGCTGCATTACTTTGTTTGTTTGGGGGCTTATCAGTTTGTGCCGAAACCACTGTTGACGTGTCTCAGCCGATCAGTGTCGCTTTCCCGGCCGGGTATGATGGTGGCACGGTGGCCAGTTCGACGATCAGTGTCGCTTTCCCGGCCGGGTATGATGGTGGCACGGTGGCCAGTTCGACGATCAGTGTCGCTTTCCCGGCCGGGCATGATGGTGGCACGGTGGCCAGTTCGACGATCAGCGTTGCTATCAACAGTGCAGTTAACGAACTGACGACCAGTATGCCTGTTGCCATTCAATTTTTGCCTGCAACCACGACAGACCCCGATATCGTCAGTCTCTGGCATCTTGATGGTGACTGGCGGGACAGTTCTTTTCATTCTCTTCACGGAACCGGGTATGACGCTGCCGGTTTCACTGAAGAAAAGGTTGTCGGAACACAATCGGCAGTCCTTGATGGCGTTGGAGCCTACGCACGTTTCCCCTATTATGAGTTAGACATAGAAAACAATTTCTCGGTGGTTGGTTGGATCAAGCCACTCTCTGCCCAGACTGGCGGAATTATTTACAGTGGCAGTGAAGGTCAGACAGGGTGGGAGATTTTCTTCGACTCAGATCAAAGTATTAAATATCGGCAAAATTGGGATCAGGGCGAAGATGGCGAAACCGTCCAGACGGCATCAGGCTCAGTATATTTGAATTCCTGGTCACAATTTGCTGTGGTTTGCTCCGATCAAACCGTATCGATCTATATCAATGGACAGCTGACGGCGACTCAGGTTCTCAATAGTCGCCCGTTACATTTTATGTCCGGCTGGTTTGAGCTTGGGGCAAATCATACGGAGAATGATGAGTTTTATGGCGGATTGATCGATGAAGTCGCTATTTATCAACGGGCATTATCGACTACAGAGATAACGGATGCCTACAATAGGGTTGTTGCCGGTTCAGACCGCCCTTCACCTCCAACCGTCAACCTTGCTTCGACAACAATAACATCATCATCGAGCTTTCTTCTTTCCGGCACCCGCGAACCCGGGACCTCGATCTGGATCAACGGCCAGGAGATGGTCGCCTATGATGAGTCGGCAACCGATTGGCAAGCCACTGTCACACTCCATTACGGTGCAAACCTGTTTAACATTGTCTCCCGTGATGTTAACGGGGTGTCCAGTCGAGCCCGAAGCCTTAGTCTGATCCTCGATAATCAGCCGCCACAAGTGGTGTCGACATTTCCTGCCGATGGAACCCAGACGCAAAACGCAAGCTCCGCTATCAACCTGAAACTGAGTGATCAGTATTCAAGTCTGGATTTGCTTGCCAGCCGCAGCGCTTCCGGCACTCAGATGGTCAAAGGTGCTAGTGAACTCATCAGCGGCAGCTGGAGCGATAACGGGGCCGATACCCTGACCTTTACTCCCGCCAATGCCCTGGCCGATGGCACCTATACCGTCACCATCGTCCCGACTGACGACCTCGGTAATGCCGGTAGCCACAGTTTCAGTTTCACCGTCGACACCGTTGCACCCGAAGCCCCGACCATCAATACCATGGGACCCGAGCAGCCGGGAACCATCATCTTAAGCGGGACCAAGTCGGCCGACAGTCAGACATTGATCCTGACCGCCAGTAACGGCACCCTCGGCAGCCTCAGCTACCCGACCGATACCACCTGGCAGGCAACCCTCATCGGCGTCGTCGAAGGGAGCAGCGAGGTCAGCCTCCATGCCCTCGATGGTGCCGGCAATGCCAGTCCAGGCGTAGAGCAAACCCTGATCATCGACGGCACGGCCCCGGCTCTTGCAATTACGACTGAAGCCACCACCCTGAAAGAGAACAGCTACACCGTCGAAGGAACCAAAGAAGCCGAATCCGATCTGTATCTGGGCAATCAGCATATTGACGGCTTCTACAACGCCACCGAATGGTCTGTCTCCGTCACCCTGAGCAGCGAAGGGGAGAACCTCTACAATTTCACTGTCCGTGATACCGCCGGCAATCAGAGTCCACCTGCCCAGATCACCTTGATCCGTGATACCACCGGACCAGCCTTGGGAAGCTCAACCCCCACAATCAACGGCATTGTCAGCGGTGCCGATCAACTCAGGATCAGCTTCAACGATCAATGGTCCGCCGTCGACTACACCGCCTCCCTCAGCGGTGCCGAACTCCACGATTCTGCAGGAGCTGTTATCCCCGGCAACTGGAGCAGCGACGGCACCCAGCTACTGTTCCAGCCGGACAGTCCACTTGTTGACGACCGCTATACCGTTCACCTCACTCCCGTCGATAGCCTCGGCAACAGCGACAGTATCGCCTATGCCTTCAGTATCGATCAGCAAACTCCGTCTGTTTCCAGTCTGATCATGACCCCAGACGGACCCCATAAAGCCGAAGCCGTCAGTTTTAATGTCCGTTTCGACGAAGCAATGGATAGCAGCGCCAGCCCAGTCTTGACTCTGGATCGTTCCGGAACCCAGATCATCGTCAGCGGAGATGCCGGCAACGACAGCTTCACCGCTGCCGATAATGAGCCACCAAATACGGAGCTGTGGACAGTTGCCCCCCAAGGGCTTGTCTCCATCCAGAACGGACGGCTGCAGATATCAGGAGCCGTCACCTCAATCAACAGTCAATACCTGCTGCACGGTGATTTTGACGTTGAAGTTGAAATTGATGTCACCGGGGCATCCGAGATCATCAGTTGGGAACAACGCCTCGCCGTTCGCTTCCCCCCTTGGCCCCAATCCCGAAGATCAAATCAGCATCAATCGGCACTCCAATAATGGCCAATATTATGGATTTAATGCCCAGATCGACGAGTCCAGCGCCATATCAACCCAAACAGCCACCAGCGCCGTCATCGGAAAACTGCGTCTGACCCGCTCTGGGACGACAGTAAAAGGGTACGCCTGGATTGATGAACTCTGGGTTCATATCGGTTCCTGGAACTATGGTACCGCACCGGATGCTGTGATCTATTTGGGCAGCGAATCTTCGGACAATTACCCCCTGTGGTACGACAACTTCCGCGTCAACAGCGGCGATTACCTGATCGATGGCATCGGCCCCCAAGGCGGATCCTGGCTGAATACCACCACCTGGCAGGGGCGCTACAACTTCACCGGGCAGAGCGGCGACGGCGAATATACCGTCACAGTTTCCGGGGCATCGGATATTGCCGGAAACAGCATGACGTCTCAAGAAGTCGGCAGCTTTGTCCTCGATACCGTCATCCCGGAGAGCCCTGTTGTGACCGGCAGTATCCCTGCCGCCACCAGGCTGACCATCCTGCCGCTATCCGGCAGTGGCGAAGTCGGCAGTCAGATCGTCATCAACAATGTTGTGCGTGCAACCATCGATGACTCCGGCAACTGGAGCTGTCTCTACTCCCTCAAAGAAGGGGATAACAGTTTGACCCTCCTGGCCCGTGACGCCGCCGGGAATGACTCCGCCGTTGTGACCATGCCGGTGGTCGTCCTCGACACCACACCACCTGCATTCAGTCTCAACCCCTATCCATCCGTTTCCGCCGAACAGATCCTGCTGCTCAGCGGAACCATAGAAGCCGGAGCCACCCTCAAGCTCGACGGCGTCGAGATATCCGATCAGGATAACGACGGCGATGACACCACCTGGGCCTACAGTTTGACCTTGCAAGGCACCGGTCTGCAAGAGACCTATCAACTCTCAGCCGACGACGCCCTGGAGAACAGCAGCACCCGGACGATCAAAGTCACTTATGACGCCGCTGCCCCGGTTGCCCTGCCCGACGGCGCCCTGCAGGCCGATGGCAACGGCAACGGTCAACAAGTTCATTTAAGCTGGCTCTACGACGAACCCCTCGATCTGGCCTACTATCGGATCTATCAAAGTACCGGCGAGATCACCGACCTGACCGGCTTAAGCGCCATCGGCACCGTCAATCGCGGCACCAAGAGCTTCGTCGTCAACAGCCTCAGCAGCGCAACAAGCTACACCTTCGCCGTCGAACCCGTCGACAGCACCGGCAACTCGATCCAGACCCCGGTTCATAGCGCAACCGCCACCCCGGTCGATGTCGAAGCCCCCGAAGAGATCAGCTCCCTTGGCGCCACAGTCACCTGGCTCGGCACCGGCAACAACCAGATCAGCCTGAGCTGGCAACCCAGCCTCAACAGTCTTGGCGATCTTGCCGATCAGATCCTCTATCTCGACAGCGGCAGCGGTTATGATGCCGGTACCGCCCTTGGCGCCGAGGTTACCAGCTATCAACAAAGCGGCCTCGCCGATCAGCAAAGCCTCAAGTACAAGATCGCCACCGTCGATAGCGGCGGTCATCAAAGCAGCGGTGTCAGTATCCGTGTTGCCACCGCCCTTGATAACCCACAGAGCTTAAGCGCCGTTCCCGGCAAGAACAAAGTCAGCCTGAGCTGGCAGCCGATCTCTTCGAGCGATCTGCTCTTCTATAAGATCTATCGCCAGACCGGCACCGAGACCATCACCGATGTCACCGCCTTAAGTGCCCTTAATAGCGCCACCGCTACCAGCTATGTCGATAATAATCTGAGCAACGGCACCACCTATCAATACGCCGTCACCGCCGTCAACCGCTTCGGCGCGGAAAAACCCCTGGTCAACAGTGTTGCCGCAACCCCACGCCAGGACGAAACCGGCCCCGAGATCAGCGGCCCGCAGATCGCCGAAGGCTCCGTCTCCCTGCAGGAGAACCATGTCCTCACCAAACCCCTGACCCTGATCGCAACAGCAAGCGATAGCGAAAGCCCTGTCGGTCAGGTCACACTTTATATCGACACGGTCGAAGTCGCCGGCGGCAGCGGCAGTATCAGCTACTTCTGGAATCTGGTCGAGACCAGCGACGGTACCCATAGCATCAAGGTGGAAGCCCTCGACGCCGTCGGCAACCTCAGCACGCAGACCCGAACTGTTCAAGTCAGCCTCGCCGCACCCTCCAGTGCCGCCGCCGACCTGCGGATCACCACCCCGGTTGATAACGCCCGACCCACCACCGCCACCATCCCGGTTAGCGGTGTCGCCCCGCAGTTCACGACATTAAGCCTCAAAGTCAACGACAGCATCGTCGACTCAGTCGCCGTCGGTAGCGCCGGAACCTTCAGCTTCAGCGCAGTCCCCTTAAGCTCCGGCAGCAACCAGCTTAAGATCATGGCCGCTCACCGTGGTGGAGAGAGCGCCTGGAGCTATCCGCTGCAGGTCATCTACGATACCGGTGCACCAGCGGCCCCAACCGATCTGAGTGCCCAGGCCTTAGCCGGCGGCAAACTGCAGTTCACCTGGCAGACCGGCAGTGGCGAAACCCCGATCGGTTATAACCTTTATGGCGCCAACGAGAACTTTGATACGATCGGGACCCTGACCCCGCTCAACGAAACAACCCCGATTCCGTATCTGTTCAAGGAATACCAGCCGGCCGATGACGGCACGCGTTACTATGCCGTCACCGCCGTCGATGCCTCCGGTAACGAAAGCCCCTTATCAGAACGGGTTCAGATCGCCTCCGACCGCACCCCACCGACCCTGTTCGGCGATCCCGCTTTTATTATCGCCAACCGGGGAACCGACGGCAGCGCCGGACCCGGACAGGTTGAGGTCGAACTGGTTGTCACTGAAGAACTGGCCGAACAACCCTTCTTCAGCCTCGAACCCGGCAACGGTTCACCGATCATCATCAACCTGAATGCCGATGCCGACGGTCTGACCTATCGCGGCAGCTTCCAGATCAGTGCCCTAAGTCCACACGGTCCTACCAGCTATAACTTCTCCACCAAGGATGCTGTCGGCAATCGCGGTCACCAGACCGGGACCGGCCTCTCCCTCGATAGCCGGGGACCACAGGTCACCATCACCGGCCTTGCAGCATTGCAGGAAGCCACCGGAACCCTGGAGATCAGCGTCAGCTGTGACGAAGAACCGAGCGCAGCACCAACCCTCACCCTGCATGACAGCACCGGGAACCAGGCCCCAGTGACTCTGAGCCCCGTCGACAGCCGCACCTGGGGCGGCAGCCTCAGCCTTGACGGCCTCGAAGCAGGCTATGCAGCCTTCCAGCTCGGAACCGTCCTGGTCGATGAACTCGGCAACAGCAACATGGAGATCACCTCCGGCGGCAGTACCCAGCTCTATGTCGGGACTCCGCCCGCACCCCAGGCCCCGACCCAACTCACCGCCACCACCCGCAGCGGCGGCGAGATCAGCCTGGTCTGGCAGGGTGTTGCCCAGGTCAGCGGTTACCGCCTCTACCGGCGGATCTCCGGCGACAGCGACTGGCAGCAGGTCGGTAGCGATCAGAGCAGCAGCACCAACCACTACGACGATCTGCCTCCCAGCGACGGCATCTACGACTATGTCGTCACCGCCCTCGGAGTGCTTTCCAGTGAAAGCGAGCGTAGCCCGATCGCCTCCGCCCAGTCAGACCGCACCCCGCCGCCGATTCCTGACGGCCTGAGCCTGACCCTTGACGGCAACGGTGTCCTCGCTGGCTGGAATGCCGCCGTCGGTGCCTATGGCTACCGCCTCTATCAGTCCGCCGCAGGAGAAAAAGGCAACCGCGTTGCTGAGACCCTCAGCCTGCAGGCCATCGACCCGGCACCGGTTAACAACCCGCAAGCTTACGTCGTTACCGCCGTCGATACCCTCGGCAATGAAAGTGACTTTGCTGCACCGCAACAGATCGCCTTTGCCGTCGCCCCACCTGCCGGCCTCAATGTCAAACAGAGTGAAGGGGGGATGCCGGAACTGACCTGGAGTGGCAGCGGCGACGGGTACTATATCTATCGCAACGGCAGTCGTATCAACAGCAGCCCAACCACAGTGACCAGCTACACCGACATCTATTACAGCGGCGAAGCCGTCACCTATGGCATCTCAATGATCGATGCCAATCAGAACGAAAGTCCGGTTCGCGAGCTGACCCTGCCGCAACTGCAGATCGGCCTGGCCGACGGGACAACCTTGCGCCGTGGCATCCTCGAACGTATCCCGGTGGTGTTGCAGTCAGATTCCGCCATTACCGTCGATGAGATCCAGTTGCAGGTTGCTCAGCAAAGTGCCAGCACCCTGGCCGGCCCCTATATCTTAAACGCCGGAGAAGAGCTGAGTGTCGACAAAATTGCCGTCGCCGAGCTGAACAGCCCCGACAGTATCGGCGTTCTCTGTACCGCTGTTCTCACACCCCATGCCGGTAGCCGTATCGAAATCAGCCAGACCGCCGTCGCCGCCGTCAGTGGTGCCGGCAGCAGCCTGGAGATCTACAGCGAGCCCCTGGTGCGCGGCACCGGCGCAGACGTTCGGATCAAGATCAATAATCAGGGCAGTGCCCGGATGGATCTGGTCACCAGCCGTAACGGCGGTGTCTCCGATCAGATCCGCATCCTGCTCAAAGATGAGGACGGCAACCTGCTTGGTCAGACCCGCCTCAACCAGCGCAGCGGCAGCCAGGTCTTTGATACCGCAGGCTACGCCACCGCCCGCATTGAAGCCGGTGAGAGCTTCGTCACCAACCCGATCAGCATCCCGGTCCCCGAATTGGCCCCCTACAAGGTCTATCTCGAAGCCCAGATCGACCAGAGCTATTATCACTACGGCCAGGACGATCAGGTCACAGCCCCCGGTCTGCAACAGAAACAAGTTGCCACCATCGCCGATGTTTCCTACCGCCCGAACCTACAAGTGGAACGCGTTGCCAACGCCCAAGGCGACAAAGTCTTCGGTCAGGGGGAGACGGTCCGTTTCACCGGAACCGTTACCGCCACCAGCGACAACAGCCCGATGGCCAATGTCCCAGTCCGCATCGGCATCTCCGTCGACGGTTTCGACCGCTTCTATAGCGTCAGCAGTGACAGCGACGGCAGCTTCAGTTACGACTTTAAGCCCGGTGAGAACGAGATCGGCCATTACAGCGTCTGGTCCAGCCATCCCGACTTAAGCAACCGCAATATCGAAGACAGCTTCGATATCATCGCCATGCGCCTGTCGCCAACCCGCTTCAGTCTCAAGCTGGCCCGGGGCGGTAGCTACAATATCCCGGTCAAACTGACCAACCTCAGTGGCGCCACCCTGACGAACCTGAGCTTTGTGCCCACCGTCTCCAGCGGCCTCAGTGTCGATACCAGCCAATTGCCGGTCAATGGCAGCCCCCTGGAAGGACACCAGAGCTTAAGCTTCGAGCTCAAGGTCAGCGCCGACAGCCAGGCCCCGTCCACCGGCACTGCGATCCTGAAGATCAGCAATGACGAAGGCTTAAACCGGAGCTTAAGTGTCAATGTCAGTTGCTATGACAAGATTCCGATCATCGCCACCAGTCCCAGCTATATCGAAGCCGGTCTGGTCCGTGACACCCAGCAGATCAAGACCTTTGCGATGAGCAACAGCGGCCTGGCCCCACTGGTCAACACCAAAGTCTCCGCCCCGTCGCTGCCCTGGATTAAACTGGTCGTCGATCCCGATCTGGGTCAGGTCGCAGTTGGTGAAAGCCGCACCATCGGTCTGCTGATCCAGCCGCCCGAAACCCTGACCCCGGATATTTATACCGACCAGGTGGTGATCAGTGCAGATAACCATATCCCCTATACCTATAATATCTCGGTCATGGTCAGCTCCGATGCCGTCGGCAGTCTCCTCTTCGACGTCGTCGATGAACTGACCGATAACAACGGCAACTACCGCGATGTCGTCGGGGCCAACATCACCCTGCAGAACCAAGCCCAGCCGCAACTGATCTACACCCTTAAAACCACCGATCAGGGGACCGCCGTGAAAAACGACATCCCTGAAGGGCGTTACTCCTACACGATCTCCGCCACCGGGCACAAAGGTTACAGCGGCACCATTACCGTCGTCCCGGGCCTGACCGTCAGCGTGCCGATTGCCCTGGAGGTGACCCTGGTTGAAGTTGAATGGAGTGTCACCGAAGTGACCATCGAAGATCGCTACGAAATTGTTATCAAACAAACCTTCGAGACCAATGTACCGACCTCGGTGCTGGTGGTCGAGCCCCCCGGTGTCAATATCCCCGATATCCAACCGGGCGAGGTCTATAACGGCGAGTTCACCATCACCAACTACGGCCTGGTCGAAGCCCGCTACAAAGGATCCAGGGTCCCCGCAAGTATCGATGACTACGATATCGAACTGCTCGGAACCCTGCCTGAAGTGCTCTCCGCCAACCAGCGGGTTACCGTACCCTACCGGATTACCCGGCGGGTGGAGACAGAGGAGTAGATGATGGGACTGGCTCCTGCAAGGAGGTGTCTGTCCCCCTATGCTTAATGCCGAGTAGGGCCGGTCTGTTGAAGTGGGACAGGCAACTTTTTAAAGGGCAAAAAGTAGCCAGTCCCTAAACAAAAGCAGGGGGACACGGATGCACATGGATCAAAATCACAACCTCTTTTTTTGAGGGTTAAGACTTTAAATCCGTGCCATCAGATTTGATCCGTGTCCAAGGGTTTTATTGTTTTAAGGCCTTTAGTTACACGGATAAACATGAATATTGAGTGACTGTGAAACGGAACGGACTTTTTTGAAGGTACCGGTCCTTGTGGAGGGAAGAGCGCTGCCATGAAGATTTTTATCCAACTTGTTATTGCCAGTGTGTTGCTGGCGGTGATTATGCCAAGCCAGAGCTTTGCGGCGGCACGGAACTGCGTCAAACGAAACGACGATCAGTCATGACTTTGAGCAGACGATCTGCCCCGGATCTGAGAATGAGCGGACCACCGGCAAGACAGCGAGCCATTCTGTCGGCATACCAGCCAGTTGCCCTGAAGGGAGTACCAGCAATCCCACGGAATATACGCAGGATGATCCTGAAAGTGGTAGCGGAGTTAGTTCGGGATCTCAGAGTGGCAGCGGCGGTTGCAGCGGGCCGAATTGTGGCGGTGGTTCTTATACCTATACCCTGATTGCCCCGGAGACCTGTAATTACCCTGTTGGAAACAGACCGACGCCTGGGGACAGCGGTAACGGCGGCAATGAGCCGAACCCTGATCCAGACGATAATGGTTGTGGTAGCGATAAGGGGGATAACACCTGTAAGCAATGTGAACCGAATAAGAAAAAGTCATCCAGCGATGTCATCCTGACCAGCGGGACCTACAGCTTCAACGCCGTTGATCTGCATGTTCCCGCCCGAGGTCTTGAGGTTGAACTGAAACGTTTCTACCGTTCCAACCGGGTCTTGCCGGTCTCCGGTGGCATCATCTTCGGTGAGCCGATTGATGGCCCCTTCGGTTATGGCTGGACCACACCCTATACCGTTAAAATCGTCGATGGCGATACCTTCATCGATGCCGCCGGGCGCTACTTTAAGTTTGAAAAAGATTCCGCCGGTAGATTTTTGACCGATACCCAAAGTGGCCAGCGCTTGGAGAAGACCAGCAGCGGTTATACCCTGACCAAACTCGACACCTTCACCCGCAGCTTCGATAACGACGGCAAGCTGCTCAGTAAGAGCGATAACTTCGGCAACACCCTGACCATGCATTATGATGGTGGTGGACGCCTGAGCGAGGTTGCCGATGCGTCCGGCCGCATCGCCCTCACATTCACCTACAACAGCGATGACCGTGTCGAGATGGTCACCGATCTGGCCGGACGACAGGTCCTCTATGAGTATGACGGCTTCGGCAACCTGACCGGCGTCACCGATGCCATGGATGAAACATACAGCTATGTCTACAACAGCTACCACGGCCTGACCGCCAAAACCAATCCCCTCGATCAAACCGTCTGGGTCCAATACCAGTACGCCGACAAAGGGGTCGCCGGCAAGGTCATTGACGCCATCGGGGTTGATAACCTGAATCGTGGAGAAGAGGTCGGTGAACATGAACAGCGCTTTGTCTATGATTTTTCTGGAGGGATCGTCTACATCACCGAAAAAGATGGCCGTCAGCTCAAGAGACTGATCAATAACAACGGTAAGCTGACCTCCGAGACCGAAATCGACTCCGACAAGACCCTCAAAAAAGTCGAATACCTCGATAACCGCACCGAAAAAATCACCGATCTGGCCGGCACCGTCGTGATCAAGAAGAAAGACGAATGGGGTAACCTGCTGCGCAAGGTCGATGGCGAAGGCAACGCATGGATCTACACCTACACCAGCGGCAACCGCCTGAGCAGCAAGACCGCCCCTGATGGCACCATCAGCCGCTACGAGTACAACAGTCAAAAACGGGTCAGCAAAAAAATCCATGCTGCCGGCACCGCAGTTGAGCAGGTCACCAGCTACGAATACGACCAGTCCGGTCAACTCAAAGCGATCAGCGTCAATGGCCTGACCACTACCTATGATTACAACGACGCCGGGCAGCGGATTGCCGTGACCAACCCTGCCGGGGAGACGCAAAGCTTCGAATACGACGGCTACGGCTACTTAAGCGCCGCCATCGATGCCGAAGGGCACCGCAGCGAATTCAGTTACGACAAACTCGGCCACCTGCTGGAAAAACGTACCCTCCTTGACGGCAAAACCCTCACCACCAGCTTTACCTATGACGCCCTCGGTCATCTGACACAACAGATCGATCCCTTGGGTCATGCGACATCTTACGAGCACGACCTCAAAGGGCGGGTCACCGCGATCACTGATCCACTGCTTAACCGCAGCGAATATGTCTACGACGGCAAGGGGAACCTGGTGCAAATGACCCAGATCGCCCCCGGAACCGACCGCAGCCGCGACAGCGTCACCACCATGGAATACGACGAACAAAGTCGCCTGATCAAAACCATCGACCCCGAAGGAAACAGCACCCGTTACAGCTACAGCGATACCGTCAGCGGTTGCAGCAGCTGCGGCGGTAGTACCCATACCCCCGAAACCATCACCGACCCCTTCGGTCAGGTCACCCATAACCAGTTCGATAAAAACGGCCGACTGATTGCCCTGCAGACCCCCCTTGACCAGATCAACAATACGATCAATACACAAGTTTACAACAATGTCGGTCAGGTCATCAGTCGAACCGACAGCAATGGCAACACCACCCACTATCAGCATAACGCCCTGGGGCAGATCACCGCACAGATCGATGCCAACCTGGGACAGACCCTCTACGGCTACGACAGCACCGGTCGCCTCAAAAGTCTCACCGACCCCGAAGGGAACACAACCACCTTCGAATACGATGCCGCCGGACGCAAGAGCAAAGAGATCCGACCCCTGGGGGAAACCACCCAGCTACCGCTACTATCGCAACGGCCTGCTCAAAAGTGTCAAAGACCCCAAAGGGCAGACCACAACCTACACTTACGATCAGGTCAATCGTCTCACCCGGATCAACTACGACGATAACAGCCAGGACAGCTTCAGCTATGACGACAACAGCAACCTGCTCACCTGGGATAACGGCAGCATCAGCGGCACCCTCGTTTACGACGAACTGAACCGCAAAACCGAAG